>JBEGQX010000275.1:0-4933 GCA_041180805.1 Planctomycetota bacterium | reverse complement strand
GAGCGTGGATGGTCGGTTCATTCCTCAGAGGTTCGGCAAAACTCCATCGCTGGCGTTGTATTTGAAAAGGGACAGGAAAAATTGCGCGTGACCTCAAGGCTTACCATCGATGCAAGCGACTGGGGTGATGTCATTCGCACTAGCAACACGAAATGGAGTGCCGGGCCAGATTCCAAATCGCATTTTGGCGAACCCAGTGCTCCGGAAAACATCACCGACATCAACCGCAACGAGATGAACCCACTCACCTATTGCGTGGTGGTAAAAGGTAGTGCCAACCCCAGGCCAATTCTCAAACCAGCCAATTACGATGAAAGAAGGTATTACGGCATCAGCAAGGAAACTCGAAAACAATTCACAGAAACAGCCTGGCCAAAGGGGGTTCTATTTATGGGCGTAAGCGCCTTTGAGGATACCACCCATGCCGCCGGCCCCTACTCACCACCAGTAAATATTTACACGCATCGCAGACTGGTGGATAGCATGCACCTGAATATGCCTTTTGAAAAGGAAAAGTTGTTCTTCAACTGGCCCGTTCAGGATTACCCACTGGATGTATGGCCTAAGCATGTTGCGGAAGCTCTTGAAGCAAACGAGAAAGGCGCTTCCAAAAAAGCGCTGCCAGGACTCACCCCTACGCAACGGGCTATTGTCTTTGCGGATGCCAAAAATCACGCTCTTGGGATGTTTTACTTCCTGCAGCAAAGATACCCGCAGTTCGCAAGGCTGGAACTGACGGATGAGTTTGGCACGCCGGACAAACTGCCATGGAAGCCCTATGTGCGGGAAGGTTTACGACTGGAAGCAGTTACCATGCTTAAGGAACAGGACCTGCGCACGAAACAGCCTGAACCAAAATGGGCCAAACTGATGAGCACGGATGGATTGTTTGGCTTCCAGTTCAACATAGACTTTCACCCGACCCGCCGGCAGTTTTTAAATAACGACCCAGCCCAGCCTTGGGCAACCATTCATACGCCCACCCGCAATTGGAGTACTCATACCGATCGATCCATGTTTCCCGCGGCGGCGCTGGTCCCCCTCGAAATGGATGGGCTTCTTGGTGCATCTAAAAACATCGGAGTTTCCAGCATTGTCAGCAGCGCAATTCGTCTTCATGGGCAGATGATGTTATGCGGCCAGGCAAGCGCGACTTTGGCATGGTCCTGCCTGAAACAAAACAAGCAACCCAGGGAACTCCTCAAAGACCCGGATCAAATCCAAAAGCTGCAAAAAGTTCTGTTGAAAGGAAAGGATGGCCCCGGTGTGTTAATCTGGCCATACCATGATCTGCCGCCAGAGCACCCGGCTTTCGAGGCAATCAACATGTTGGCCATACTGGGAGTCTGGAAACCAGAGGCTGAATCCATCTTCTTCCGGCCCGAGGAACCCATCACTGCTGAACTATGGGAACAATTACTGAAACAAGTTCCTTCTGCAAAAGGTTTACTACCTAAATCCCGCGCCAATGCAGCCATCGCACTGTACAAGGTTTTATCACCCTGATAAGGCAGGGCAATCGTTGCATGCCATCAAAAACCCAATTATGATGGAAATATTGACCTTCCCACCCATTGTGAAGCCAACAAACCCATGAAAAATTGTTTGACCCTGCTGGCAATCATTTTACTGCCTTTGATATCCCGGGCAGACCAGCAGGTTCGTTTCAGTGTTGATGTGCTTCCAATCCTGTCCGAGCATTGCTTTAGCTGCCATGGCCCCGATGAGAAACACCGCAAGGGCGGTCTTCGATTGGATGACCGGGATGCCGCGATAAAATCTGGCGCAATCGTTCCCGGAAAACCATTGGAAAGCGAGTTGCTCAAAAGAATTCACTCGGCTGACACATCCGAGGTCATGCCGCCCCCCAAGTTCAACAAAAAGCTATCGGAACTTCAAACAAGGGTATTGGAAAAATGGTTGGCCCAAGGGGCACCATGGGGCAAACACTGGGCATTCGAGGCACCTCGAAAAGCACCACTGCCCAAGGTTGGTGATAATGCTTTTAAAAACCCCATTGATCTCTTCGTTGCTTCCTCCTTGGAAGCCCGTGGATTAAAACTATCGCCCCGTACCCCGGATCATACGCTTTTACGCAGGGCATCGTTTGACTTAAAAGGGCTGCCGCCCACCCGTGCCGAGCTTCAAAACTTTTTGAGTGATCAACAAACGAATCGTTGGGAGAAAGCGATCGACCAAATGCTTGCATCTCCACATCATGGCGAGCGAATGGCCATGTGGTGGCTGGATGCAGCTCGTTACTCGGACACCGATGGTTATCAATCCGATGAAACACGAACCAACTGGCCCTGGCGTGACTGGGTGATTCAGGCTTTCAACAGCAATATGCCTTTTGACCGCTTCACTCTGGAGCAATTCGCGGGAGATCTTTTGCCCAACAGCAGTACCGAGCAAAAGCTTGCCACCTGTTTTCATCGCAACCATATGACCAATGGCGAAGGCGGGCGTGACCCCGAAGAATCCCGCATTGATTATGTGATCGATCGTATCAACACCGTGGGCACGGTTTGGATGGGCCTTACGCTGGGTTGCTGCCAGTGCCATTCGCACAAGTACGATCCCATCTCCCATGCGGAATATTATTCACTATTCTCCTTTTTCAACAGTATTGACGAGGATGGCAAGGCGGGCAAGGCGGCCAAACCCTACCTTGCCTATGAATCTCCCCATGCGAAACGCGCTGTGGATGAAACCCAAAAGCTGGTGGATGCCCGCAGGCAAGCCGAGCAAAAGGCCCGTCAGGATTCGCAAAAGCCCTTCGAGCAGTGGCTTGAAAGGCAGAACACCATGGTGCACAAAAGCTTTTCACCCTGGCATCTCCTGAAAGCCATCACTCTGGAATCGGTGGAGGGAACCTCGCTTTATCAGCATTCTGATGGAATCATCCAGGCAAGTGGCAAAAATCCCAGGCAGGATGATTACAAGGTTGGTTTCACGGTGGCGCTGGATCGTGTGACAGGATTTCAGTTAGAGATATTCCCGGATGCCTCCCACACCCAGGGTGCGTACTCGCGTGGTGCAAGCGGGGAATTTATCCTGACGGATATCAAGGTTCAGGTGCGGCGCAAGAACAGCAGCCAGGTTCGCGATATTTCGGTTTCCAATGCCTCGGCTGATTTTTCCGCAAACCATAAGGATGCCCGCAACTATGGCGACATCAAGGGCACACTGGATGATGACCCCCGCAATGGCTGGACCACTAAGGGTGAGACAAGCCGTTCCGTTCACCGGGCGGTGTTTGCGCTTGCAGAACCACTGATTTTGGAGCCAACCGAGGAGGTGGTGTTTGAGTTAAGGCAAAGATCCACCACGGGGGATTCCAACCTTGGCAAGTTCAGGCTGTGGGCGACCAATCAACCGGGAATCGCAGTGCAAAGCGTGGCATCCATGCCTTTGGAAGAGTTGGCCCGCCTTCCGGAGAATAATCTTTCCAAAATCGACGGTAAACTTCGTGATCGGCTGTTTGAACAGTTTCTTTATGATCATACTTCGTATCAACAGGCAAAATTGCAACTCGACAAGGCCAACCGCCAGTTGGCAGAAGTCAAAAAGGCCCAGCAAAAAGTGGATGTAATGGTTCTGGCTGAGCGCAAGGAACCCCGTCTTACGCAGGTACTTGAGCGCGGAGTCTGGGACAAAAAAGGCGAAAAAGTGGAACGGTCGGTGCCCAAGGCACTCTCGCCGTGGCCCCCTACCGTTTCCCGCGATCGACAGGGGCTTGCGCAATGGCTTACTGCACGCGAGAACCCACTTACTGCCCGCGTGATGGTCAATCACTTATGGCAGATCTGCTTTGGAGTGGGGTTGGTGCGAACTCCTGAGGATTTTGGGTTACAGGGCGAAAGGCCAACCCACCCGGAACTTCTGGACTGGCTTGCAGTCGAGTTCATGGACTCTGGCTGGAACATTCGGCATATGCTGAAGCTGATTATTACCAGCGAAACCTATGCTCAATCATCCGTGGTATCTGCGGAACTTTTAAGCCAGGATCCGGAAAACAAATTGCTCGCCCGCGGGCCCAGGTATCGCCTGCCAAGCTGGATGCTAAGAGACAGCGCCCTGGTATACGCAGGCTTGCTGAATCCATCGGTTGGCGGACCACCAGTAAAACCTTATCAACCAGATGGCTTATGGGAGGAAATCTTCATGGGGCGGTTCCGCTACGAACCCAGTGAGGGTGAAGCCCAGTACCGTCGTACACTGTATGCATTCTGGCGGCGAAGTATCTCCCCTGCTTTCCTGTTTGACAGTGCCCAGCGCCGGGTTTGTGAAATACGCATTCCCCGCACCAACACCCCACTGCACGCGTTGACTTTGCTCAATGACAGGACCATGCTGGAAGCATCGCAGGCAATCGCGTTGAACCTCCTTCGGGAATTCCACGATGATGCTGCCCGCTTGAATTTCCTGGGCTTGGTTGTGCTTGGTCGTACATGGACCGAAAGCGAAAAGACTGTATTAAATAATGAATTGAAACAGTTAATGGAACATTACCAAAAGCACCCCGAACTAGCTGCAAGGCTTCTTTCCCAAAAGCTGGAAAGGGAAATGTCCAAGGTACCTTCAAAAGAATTGCCCTTACTTGCAGCACACACCATGCTTGCCAGCATGGCATTGAACCTGGATGAGGCCATAACCCATGAATAACCCGCTGGACATCACACGCAGGTATTTTTTGGGAAAATGCACCGGCATCTCGCTGGGGTCGATGGCTCTTGCCAACCTTGTCAACAACGCAACGGCCTCCACTCCCTCGCATTACCAGCCCAAGGCCAAAAGAGTCATCTTCCTGACACAATCCGGCGGCCCCTCACAGATCGAACTTTATGATCATAAGCCGGGATTGACTAAATGGGCAGGTACAGAGCTTCCTGATTCGGTTCGCATGGGCCAGCGCCTTACCACCATGACA
>JBEGQX010000274.1:0-3382 GCA_041180805.1 Planctomycetota bacterium | reverse complement strand
GATCCGGCGTGTAGGTGAACTTGCCATCGATGGACAAAATTACTGTTCCATGACTGGCCCCACTAACCCCATACACGGTCAGAGGGTCGCCATCCACATCCGTATCGTTCAGCAACACACCGGGCACCGGTACATCCAACGTTGTATCTTCATTCGTGCTGTAACTGTCATCCACCGCCACCGGCGCATCATTCACAGGGGCCACCGTGATCGTCACCGTGGCGGTATTACTCAGCTTCCCATCAACATCCATCGCCTGATAGTTGAAGGAATCCGTTCCGTTAAAATCCAAAGCCGGGGTGTAGTTGAAAGTTTTGCCATCCGGACTTAATGTCACAGATCCACCCTTGCTCGTTTTGGATTCATAGGCACCCACCACAAGAGTGGCGGTTTGACCAACATCCGCATCCGTATCATTGGCAAGTGCGGCAATCATTATGGAAACATCTTCATTGGTGCTGGCGGAATCGTCCACTGCCACAGGCGCAAATTCACCCGCATCCAAAATTTCCACGGTGAACAACTTTGTGTCTGATCCCACGCAGTTGGTGATTGTCACCGAAACGGAATAGATGTTGTCGCCATTGGAATCCACGGGTGCTTCAAAATCTGGCAAGGTTTTAAAGGTAAGAACACCGCTTTTGGCATCAATCGAAAAATCATCTGCGTCCGTACCTGAAAGGCTGAAATCCATGTAAGGATTCGAGTTGCTTCCCGTGATATTCACATCGGTAACATATTTGGTTGTTTCCTCCTTCATCTGGAAGGAAAAAGGTGGGGCAATCTCAGGTGGAACCAGACAACTAAGGGTTATCGACTTGGAATACACATCCAAACCGGCGGGAATTCCGGGGCCGGGGGAGGCACCCTTATCCCAAATTGGATAGCCATCGGTATTAGAGCCGGGGCCAGAACCGCCATCGTATTTCGTAACCCCATTGATATCAGTAAGCCTTGGATCCTCGACAGTTACACTTCCGAAAGTAAAGGAAATGATTCGGAAGGGACTATCCTGATCGAAGGAAGTCTGGGCCCCCGGGGCGATACCCCTGATGCTTTGCACTACTTTCCAGGCCGAATCAAGATCTGGAAGGGAAACTTTCCAGGAAACAAACTGGTCCGGGTTTCCATCCGCCTTGCTACCAATATCGGTTCCACCGGGTTGGGGATCCGAAGATGCGGAAACAAGCGTCACGGCATAATTACCTGCGACCCCCGGCGTAGAGGAATAAATGGCAAAGGCCGTGTTTTCCGGGCTGGTGTTGTCTATCGTTGCAGGATTGGCATCATGATCAATCGGCAAGAGGATCTCCACCGTGGAGTTGCTGCCGTTGGCGGAGGTATACAAATCCACCTGACCATCGGCATTGAAATCCATGCCGACATAAGCCCGTTGCATGTAAGTTGCATTCGTTATATCACCGATGCGCATCCTGTTGAAAACACTGCCACCCGAGGCAGGGTCAAACGCCATATAAATGGAACCCTGGTCTTCATCCCCCACAATATCCAGACTGGAAACCCCCTGCCCCAGGTACACATCGGAATTGTCATAAGCTTCGGAAACATCAAATTGCATACCACCATTGGGGCCACCCTGAACCGCATACCAGGGTGTCTGATCGGCCCCCATGCCATTCCCCACTAACTGTGCCACCGCATCCACCGCAGGGGCAATCCTCTGGTCAAGCAGTTCCAGCCCCAGCTTTGACAAAAGCAACTTTTTACGGTCGTTGCGAATGGGATAGGGATATTTGCCCAGAAAAATTCCCTTGGTGATGTCTCTCATGGTTTTCAACATGTTGTCTACTCCTGAAATAGATGCGGATAAAAAATCCGGACTAGGCCATGCATGGCCTCTGGAGTACACAGCGAAGGCAAACGGAATTAGTTGGCAGAGAATTGGATAATTATCGAAGGGAATTCAAAAATGAGGAACCAGCGCTTGACTTTGGAAGGTGAAAATTCAAAGGATGGGATTGGCAATCTTTAAAGCCTTGACAAATTCACAGGTATTGGGCCAGCGATGGTCCGGCTCCTTGGAAAGGGCGCGGTTGATAATCTGGTGTTCATTTTCAGGTATTTTGGAAAGGTCAGGTTTGCCGTTACAATGTCCGTTCATCACCTGGGCAACGGTACCATCAAATGGAAAAGAACCACCCCGCAGACGCACATAGCAAACAGCCAGGGCGTATTGATCCGAACTAGGAAAACTTTTGCCGTCAAAATATTCCGGCGGCGCATAAGATGCCGTGAATGATCCGCTGTGTTCGTTGGCACCGGCCTTGATGGTTTTTGCCAGGCCAATGTCGCCCAGTTTGATGCAGTTTCCCACCAAAAGAAGGTTTGTCAGTTTCACATCGCCATGCTGCACGAATCCCTCGGAACCATCCACCAGGGGATGTTTCTGATAATTTAAAAAATCCAGCGCCTCGGCCGCCTCTTGAAAATAAGCCAGCATCTGCTGGACCGGAATTCCGGCTTCACCACGGTCCAGGTATGTCTGGTGCAGTTCCATCAGATTGCCATCAGCCAACTCCATGGCTACCCAAAGGTAATTCTTGTAAAACCAGTACCCAAAGATGGAAAGGAGATGACTATGGCGAATGGTCTTGAACATTTCCAGCGCGCGAATTTCCTTGGGGGCCAGCCCATGACTGAGTGGCACCATTTTCAGTGCCACCGGCATCCCACCCGGCCCCTCGGCTTTCCAGACTTCTCCGGCACCGCCCTGCCCTATCACCGATATAAGTTTGTAACCATTGATGATATTTTCGCCCAAGAGAAGCAGGATGGAATTTTTGGCCTTTGCATCGCCAGCCGTGGATGCTTTTTGCCGGGCACCATAATTCAGCCAATCCATCTCGGTAAGATTTTTAATCTGGGATTGAATCTGCCGGCTCAGTTCCGGGTGTTGGGCGCAAAGCTGCTCGATGGAAATTCCGTCTCCATGAAGCCTGGCTTGCTCCCATTCTTCTAGGATTTTCTGCAGCAATGGATCTGTTTTCGAACTGGTTGCTTCTTCCATTTACTTTTCACCATCTTCGGGAAAATTATCCTTCAGAAGATGCCTGAGCTGCAACTTGGCTGTCACCCATCTGCGAATCAGAGTACTCAGGGAAACATTCAAAACCCTGGCAGCCTGTTTCTGGCCAAGTCCCTGGAACCACATCAGTTCAAAAACCTCTTTGCTTTCGGGGGGCAGCATTTCAATCTTGTCATAAAAATCCATCCACTCGGCGCAACTGGCGGGCCCACTGTTGGGGTCCTGCGCTTCCCAATACTGTTTTTTATTCTCACCATCCTCGTCCCCCATCATGGCGTAGGCCCTGGAACGGACATACCTCGAACGGGCCAGCTCTTTCAAAACCCAGTTCAGGTT
>JBEGQX010000273.1:0-3072 GCA_041180805.1 Planctomycetota bacterium | reverse complement strand
GATCGGCCGTTCCAGGAAATTCTGGCAATGGGCACTGCCTGTTGCAAAAAGAATTTTTTCACCAATCTTGGGGAATCTAAGTCTTGAGGATTTTGTCTATAGCATCAATATTGTCAGACCGAATCTTATAAGAATCGAATCAGACGAGTTAACCTACAATTTTCACATTATGCTTAGGTATGAACTTGAAAAAGCAATGTTGACGGGTGATCTTAAGGTCTCAGATCTTCCTCAGGCATGGAATGAAAAGATAAAGAATTACATCGGCCTTGATGTGCCAAATGATAGCAAAGGATGTCTGCAAGATATCCATTGGTCAGCCGGTTTGATCGGCTATTTCCCCACATATATGCTGGGAAATTTGTATTCGGCCCAAATTATGCGCCATGCAAAATCAGAATTTGGCTGGCATGATTCTGACATTGAAACTTTTCTGTCAAAATTAAATCCATGGCTTCGAAAAAACATCCATACAGCAGGTAAGACATACAGTTCCATGCAATTGGTTGAAAAAATCACAGGTGAAAAATTAAACTCAGATGCTTTCCTTGCGCATTTGGAAGGGAAACTTGAATTTGAGTCTTTATGAGACCAGCATTTTTTTTAAGTCTGCGATTGTGAAAGGCTTTGCAAGGCAAATAAATCCCAAATTTCTGGCCTTTTCCAAATCCGAATCGCTTGCGCTTGAAATGATTATTTTGGCGAAATAGTCTTTTGATATCAAAGTTTGAGCCAGTTCAATCCCTTTCCCATCCGGTAGGTTTGCATCAATGATTGCGAAATCATGGCTGCTAATGTCTGCAAGGGTTTCCGACACTGAATTTTTAACATCAACTTGATGTCCAAACTTTGTGAGATGGTGGCTTATTATTTTTTGGGTTGGAAGGTCGTCTTCCACTAAAAGGATGTTCACAGGATCTCCCAAAGGCAAAATCTTTGATTACTTTTGGAAATAAAATGATTGAACTCCCCTTCATGCAAACATAATCTATGCCAGACAAACAAAGGAGTTCCCATGGGAATTGTAATCAATTTATTCATGATGACCCTGCAAATGACCAATACTTTGCCAATTGACCAAACTATGGATGAAAAAGCAAATCTGTTTATTCGGGAATATGAATCCCTCATAAAGCCTCTTGAGATATCCTCGAATTTGGCTTGGTGGGAAGCAAATACCACCGGCTCCAAAGATGCTTTTGAAAAGAAAGAAAAAGCGCAAAATAAGATGGATCAGGCCTTGGCGGACAATGAAAAGTTTGCGAAGTTGAAAGCCATTTATTCAGAGCGTAAATTAATAAATGATCCCACAACTGCCAGATGTATCGAAATCCTTTATCTGCAATATTTAGAAAAGCAGGTTCCTTTGGAACTGCTTACAAAGTCTACCTCTTTATCCAACAAAGTTGAGAAAGCGTTTAACGAATTTCGTCCGGTGATTGCGTCAAAAGAGGTTACCGAGAACGAAGTTCGTTCCATTCTCAAAGCTTCAAGGGATAGCAACCAAAGAAAAGAAGCTTGGGAGGCAAGCAAAAATGTTGGTCCGGTATTGGAGAAAGATCTGATTGAATTGGTAAAGACTCGTAATCAGATCGCGAAGCATTTGGGCTTCTTGGATTTTCATAAGTTGCAACTTTTTATAAATGAACAAAATACAGAAGACTTGATGGCTTTGTTTGATCGGTTGGATGAGCTGACCAAAAAACCATTTGAAATTGAAAAACAGAAAATAGATCAAAAACTTGCTGAATTATATGGAGTGCAGGTGAAGGATTTGCTTCCTTGGCATTACCAAGATCCATTTTTTCAGGAAGCACCGGCGGTCTTTGGAGTTAATCTGGATGCCCCTTTCAAAAAAGCTGACCTTCTTGCATTAAGCAGGGATTTTTATCAGGGTATTGGTTTGCCAATTGATCGGGTGATTACTGCAAGTGATTTATATGAGAAGAAGGGCAAAAGCCCCCATGCGTTTTGCACCGACATTGATCGTTCCGGGGATGTGAGAGTTTTGGCAAACATAAAACAGGATGATTATTGGGCGTCTACCCTGCTTCATGAGTTCGGTCATGCGGTCTATTCAAGCCGTTTTATTCCGGAAAGTCTGCCTTATGTATTACGAGGCGAGGCCCACATTCTTGCGACCGAAGGTGTTGCGATGATGTTTGAGCGTTTGACCAAAAGATCTGCGTTTTTGGTGAAAATGGGTCTTCCCGTGGATGATCCAAAGAAATTTGATGAGTCCGCTGCGATGAACCTCAGGCATCGTTTACTTATATTTTCAAGATGGTGTCAGGTGATGCTTCGTTTTGAAAAGGCGATGTATGAAAATCCGGACCAGAATCTGAATGAACTTTGGTGGAAATTGGTCTCAAAATATCAGGGCATAAATAAACCCACAGGCAGGAACATGCCCGATTACGCATCCAAGATTCATATCGTAAGTGCACCGGTGTACTATCATAATTACATGTTGGGGGAATTATTTGCATCCCAGTTGCATCATTCGATTGTAAGGCAACTTTATACTGGAAAAAATCCGGATGAAGTTTTCTATGCAGAGAATCCCAAGGTTGGTGACTTTATGAAAGCCAAGGTTTTTAACTTGGGAAGAACCTTGAGTTGGGGCAGGATGGTTGAATTCGCCACGGGGAGTCCCTTGGCGGCAGATAGTTTTGCAAAAGATTTTCAAGGAAAATAACGAGACCGGAGAATATAGATGTCGCATCAGAAACACAAATGCCAAATGTACATCAAAAAGATCAGTCAGAAAAAAATTTCGCCTCCGGCATTGGATGGTGATTATTCCTGCAAAAATCTTATTGATGAAGTTTTCCTTTCGTATAACGCTGGCAGATTACGAGAGGCATGCAGAATTTATTCCGAAAAGATGCTTTCGAATGATTCCGTTGTTGGTGTTACCCTTAGCGGGGCGTTGACACCTGCTGGTTTGGGGATGTCTTGCCTGGTTCCCATGATTGAAGCTGGTTTTATCGATTGGATTGTTAGCACGGGCGCAAATGTTTATCATGATGCCCACTTTGCCCTTGGAATGGAACTGCATCAATCCAGGCC
>JBEGQX010000272.1:0-5353 GCA_041180805.1 Planctomycetota bacterium | reverse complement strand
ATGAACTGCAATCCATAATGCATCTTCGGGATTAAATCTTCCCATGCAATTAGGGCAAGTTGCGTCCTTTTTCAGTTTGACTTTGGTCATGGGTGGGGCGAATCCTTTTCAAATTAAAACTATCGTAATCCATTATTGCAAAAGTTTTCGGAAAATCAAAAGTTATCAGTAAAATACGCTTCAATATCTTCAATTGGTTTTTATAAATTATAATGGCAAGCAATAAAATATCATCGGTTGACTATTTCCTACTTGCATTTGGTTCGAAAATTTAACATAGACAACTACATTTAGTAAGCACCAAGAGCTTTAACAACAGGCCAAATTTAAAATAATAATTTATAGTATAGCTTATCATAAACTCTTGTGAAAATTAGGTTTAAGTTTTGTGGTTATAGCGCCTATAATTTTTATTATGAAACTTTTAATTGGAATTACTGATGCTTCTTGAAACCCAAGCCCTAACCAAGCGTTACGGTGATTTCACCGCGCTGGATGCCTTGGATATGCGGATTGATCAGGGTGAAGTGTTTGGCCTGCTTGGCCCAAACGGTGCTGGTAAGTCCACGGCTCTTAGATTGATTCTTGGTTTCTTGAAACCCACCTCTGGAAGTTCCAGCATTGCCGGGCACGATTCCTGGACCGATGGTGTCAGGGCGCGCAAAAAAATTGCCTATCTTCCGGGTGAGTTGCGCCTTTACGAAAATATGACTGGTAGACAACTTCTGGACTTCCTCAGCGGATTAAGGGGCCGCCCGGTAAGGACGGACCTTCAAAAAATTGCAACTCATTTTGATATCGATATCGATGCACCGCTTGCAACCATGTCCAGTGGAATGAAAAGAAAAGTTGCACTTCTTCTGGTTCTGGATCCCTATGCAGACCTTATTATCATGGATGAACCAACCAATACTCTCGATCCCACGATGCGCGAGATATTGCTGGATGAGGTGCGGCAAGCTCGCAAGCGTGGACAGGCTGTTTTTTTCTCATCCCATGTGATGAGCGAAGTTGAAGCTGTTTGTGATCGTGTTGGGGTTATTCGAAAAGGAAAGCTGGTTTTCTCTGAAAAGATGAATGCTTTACGCACAGGGCGGCAAGTGAAGATAAAACTTCCCTCGGATGGCCCCGTTTCAGAACTGGATGGATTGAATCTTGTCTGGCGAAGGGAACGATTTTTGCATCTGGAATATTCGGGAAGCCTGGAGAATCTGATGGAGTGGATCGCCAGAGTTGCTCCAGAGGATTTCAGCGTGGAGCCGATGGGGCTCGAGGGGATTTATCGCAAATTCCATGGAGAACCCCAGTGACTAAAACATTGGTCTTCAAGATTTTGCGTGACCTTAGGCTGGTGCTGTTCGTAACCACCACGCTGCTTTGCCTTTTTCAGGTTTTCTGGGCAAAGATCATGGAGCGCATCATCGCGCAGCTTGCCCCTTTCTTCCATGGCATGGCGGGTTATTCGGGAATCGATATTTCGGACATGGAAAAAGTGGTTTTCGATGGTCCTGGAAAACTGATGAGAACTTTCATCGGTGGCGATTCCGTGGATTTGAACAACGCCATGGATATGTTTTCTGTCGGCTACATTCATCCTCTTGTTCAGACTATTCTGTGCATTTGGGCGATAGGCAGGGCGGCCGGTGCCCTGGCAGGGGAAATTGATCGTGGAACGATGGAGCTTCTCCTTTCCCAACCTGTTGGAAGGGGAGCTGTGATTGTTGCCCACCTAATTGTTGATTTGATCACAATTCCGATCATTTGCTTAAGCTTATGGCTGGGAAGCGCCATCGGTTGCACTTTGGTTGCACCCCTGACCCTCAAGGATTATGACAACATGATCCAACCAATGAAGCCCTTGCAGATAGAACTTGGTGTGGCAGGTTTGCAATTCAAGGTGCGTGATATTTCGGTGGGCAAATCTCCCCCTAAAATTGAGGCGGGAAAGGGCAAGCTTGAACTTCGCCCCATGGATTTTGGTGGTGCCATGCTTGCGGTGGCAAGTCTGCTGTTTTCCATTACCGGTGTAACCATGGCTATCTCGGCCTTTGGCAGGTTTCGGTTTCGTGTTTTGGGTATCAGTGTCTTTCTTGTTTTGATTATGTTTCTTACCAATGTGATTGGTCAGGTCTGGGAGCCATTTTCCATTTTGCGACCGTTCACGATTTTTTATTACTATCAGCCTCAGCCGCTTATTCTGGGTAAACCATGGATGGTGACATTTGCGGAATGGAACTCAGGCAAGCCTTTGGTTCATGTTCCATTTCTACTAGTGTTGTTTGGGTTGGGTGGATTTGGCTATCTGATTGCAGGTCGGATTTTTTCCCAACGCGATATTCCAGCTCCGATTTAAAACATCCAGTTTTCAACAGTTCTTCTTGTTACTTCCAGAATCCTTTTCATGGTATTCTCAAATACTTTTACGGTGTTTGTTAGAAAGGCCATCAATGAACAAGATGCTGCTTGCGTTGGTTGTTACCCTGGCTTTGGCTGCAACTGTGATTGTGTCTTTAAGCGATTTGGTATTCGCGCAAACTGGAAACTTGAAACCTTCCAACCAATGGATTATGGATGCCAAGGGCATAAGTAGCCTCAGGCTTGCAGACAAGGCCGGCAGGTTTTCTGCCAAACAGATTGGTACCCCTGTCCTTAAGAACCAGGGGGAAATAGCTTTTCATGAATTTCATGGAACCGATGGATTTGTCATTCGCGACCAAGCCAGCGGAGCTGATGCTGGCATGCCCAGAAAAGATTTCTCACTGGCAGCCTGGGTGAGACTGGATCAGGGCCATACCTTTGGTGGCATTATTGGTTGCATGCAGGATAACGGCAACTTCGAGAAAGGTTGGCTTCTTGGCTACGATCAGGAAAAGTTCAGCTTTTCCTTAAGTTCCATGGGTGCGGATGATGGCGATGGAAAGATTTCCAACCTTCGTTCCAAAACTTCCTTTACCAAGGGAAAGTGGTATCATCTGGCTGCCAGTTATGATGGCAAGCTGATGAGGTTGTATGTGAATGGCGTTTTGGAAGCCGAGGGAAAGGAACAATCCGGTCCGATCAATTATGCGACCGCAGCCCCCTTCATGGTTGGTCGCTATCGCGATGATGATGAAGACCATGGTTTGGTTGGTGCCATTCGGGAAATTCAACTTTTCCAGACAGTTATAACTCCAGATCAGGCCGCGGGACTTTTTGACAAAGATTCTGCCCTTGCAAAACTGGAACCCATTGCCCTGCCGTGTTCCTTTGTGATTGCCCCGTATTTGCAGTTCCCAACACAAAACTCCATCACCATTTGTTGGGAGGCATCCGAACTGGTTTCCGGATTGGTTCGTTATGGCACAAGCCTTCCATTGACCGAGAAAGCTGAGTCTGCGGATGTAAAAACCATCCAAGAGATCACCCTGAGCAATCTTCAGCCTAATACCAAATATTTCTATCAGGTGGAATGCAAGACAAAGGCCGGCGGGGTCATGCAATCCGGGGTGCTTACCTGCCAGACCGCAGTGCCATCCGACACGCCTTTTGCATTTTGCGTGATTGGTGATACCCAGAAGAACCCCCGGATGACTGGCAAAGTCATGAAGTTGATCTGGGAACGGCGCCCACATTTTCTCATGCATGTGGGGGATGTGGTGGATAACGGCCCGGATAAAAAAGAATGGGTGGACGAGCTTTTTAAGCCATCCATGGAATTGCTTTGCAGGGTTCCCGTTTTCCCCACCATTGGTAATCATGAAAAAAACCATGCCCATTACTATCAATACTTTTCCCTGCCCAAGCCGGAATATTTCTACAAGTACAGTTACGGCAATGCGGATTTCTTTGTGATTGATAGCAACAAGCCTCTCGCGCCCGGGTCGGAACAGTATGAATGGTTGAACAAAGAGCTTGCCGCCTCGAAGGCAACTTGGAAATTCACCTACCACCATCACCCGGCCTATTCATCCGATGACAATGATTACGGTGATACTTGGGTGGGGCCATCCAATCTGGGTGACAAGAATGTTCGCTTTTTGGTGCCACTTTACGAGAAATACGGTGTCGACATTTGCTTCAATGGCCATGTGCATGTTTATGAACGCACCCTGCCATTACGGTCTGGAAAAGTGGATCGTAAGAACGGGGTTATCTATGTAACCAGTGGTGGAGGTGGCGGCTCATTGGAAAATTTTGCCCCCACCCCGACATGGTTCAAGGCGGAGGTTCGTTCCGATTATCACTTTACCCAAATATCTATCCAGGGTAATCACCTGAACCTAAAGGCTTTTGACCACGAAGGCCGGCTTTTTGATCAAATGGATCGGGAAAAATGATGAACTCCAGTGCTTGTAAACTCGGATTCTTATTGTTGGTGCTTAATGTGCCACCTTGCTTGCTTGCGGATTCATCCCCAGATTTTCCGAAAGACATTCCGATACCATCAGAATGCAAGCAATTATTATTTATGAAAACGCCCAAGGCAAAATCCATACAAGGTGAAGTTAGTCGATTTGTCAGAGATACTGAAAGTTGGCGCAAGGTTGGTAATTCCTGGCCGGCAGTGGTTGGTAGAAATGGCATCGTCGGCCCTGCCATCAAGAAAGAGGGCGATGGAAATACCCCTTCAGGTTTGTACCCCATTGGCCTGGCATTTGGTTATGCCAAAACCTTGGACACAAAATTGAAATACCGGCAAGTTCAGGAGGATGATCTTTGGATCGATGATCCCAATTCGCCTGATTACAACCGTTGGGTGAAAGCACCCACACGGGCAAAGTCGTTTGAGTTCATGAAGCGCAAGGACATTCTTTACAAGCTTGGTGCTGTGATTGAGTACAACACCAACCCGGTGAAGGCAGGTAAAGGTAGCGCCATTTTTCTGCACATCTGGCCAGGAAGCGACAAACCGACTGCAGGTTGCGTGGCCTTGGCGGAAAAGAATCTTGCTGAATTACTGGCATGGATGGATAAGGCCCAACAACCCCATATTCTGATTCAGACAGTGGGGCAAAGATAAGGTTTATGGCTTGTTGGCAAAGTAATCCTTGGGAAGGAAGAGGGACCAGGTTTCGTTGGATAGTGGCTGGGCGTGGCCTCCTGCGATCCAAATTTTATCCTGGAACACAAATGAGGAATGCTCGTGCCTTTCCTTCCAGCAAGTTTTGGATTGGAACTGTTCCCAGTTTTTGCCATCCTTGGAATGCCAGATGTCGCCCCAATTTTTGGAAGGATTATTAGACCAGCCCCCCATTACCCAGATACGGTCCCTGTACACAGCCGATGAAAACCAAAGTCGCGGGTTCCAAGATGCTTTATCGGTTTCCAGTTTCCAGTTTTTACCATCCTTGGTGGACCAGACATCGTTATTTGC
>JBEGQX010000271.1:0-6397 GCA_041180805.1 Planctomycetota bacterium | reverse complement strand
CCAGAACTTCTTCCGCATCGACAGTATCCCCATCCTGTTCGATAACCCGACTCGCCGCTCCACCACACTGGGCAGCACCTATGGCAACCTCGGCGCCAAGAACATCCTCAACGGAGAGATCTTCAATGTGCCCCAGCAAAGTGATAACACCTGGGTCGACCTCGATGGCGAAAAACTGACCTTCGGCCTGGCCGGCAGCACCGTCGTTGAAACCGACCAGAACGGCAACCCCACCCTGGTGGAGGTCTCCATCAATGGCGCAGTGCTGCAACTGAACCCCATCACCGGCGCCTACAAATACACGCCGGTGCCCCTCATCGACCGCATGGACACCTTTGTGCTTACCCTGCGCGATAGTTCGGGCAACCAGACCCAGTTGCGACTTACCTTCAACTCGATCGACAACCTGGATCGCGACGGTATTGGCAGCGCCACCGAATCCACCCTGGCAGGCATCGTCACAGGCAACGGCAACTCCACCAACCTGGCCGGCGATCTCAACCGCGACGGCGTGGCTGATGCCAACCAGAACTCGGTGACCACCCTGGCATGGCGCAAGGAAGCGGACTACCTCAACGCCATGAACCCCAATACTGTGGCCAACACCGACCGTAGTGCCATTGTCGTCATGGTGGTCAACAGTTCCCTGTTCAACCCGAACACCACCACCACGCTTTCCCAACTGATGGGCAATGTCGATCCGCTGGCTCAACTTCTGGAAATCCAGGTCACCAACACCAACGGAACCCTTCCAGACAGCAGGGCCTTCTACAAACCCTGGGATCTCATGAACTTCTCCGTGGAATCGCTCGTCAGCACCGGACTTACCGATATCAACCCCAACCGACCCGGAACCCAGGTTCAGGTCGCCATTGATATCTCCAACGCCAACATTTCCATGGGCGGTTTCGGCTTCAGCCTCTACCGCAAGCATGTCACCCAGCAAACTCTCGATGACTACGCCTCGGCCGGTATCACCCTTACCGACCTGAACAACAACCCTGTCACCGCTCCAGGCTGGTACGACTACACCCAGAGAACTCCGGGCGGCGATGGCGCGGCTTTCAAGGACTTCAATAACGATGGCAAGATCGACGCCATCATCGTCACCCTGACCGACAACGCCTTTGGCGATGACAACCCCGTGCGCAACAGAATCCTTGACCCGGGCACACCATCCTCGAACTTCCCGCCCAACCCGGGCGGCAATAACCCTGGCGTTCCCAATCCACCGGGAAGCTTCGCACCCCAACCCGGCATCGCGGGCTTCTCCGCCACCGGAACCAATAATGGATCTCAGGCCGGAACCACCGTGCAGGTGTATCCGTCCAGCTCCACCACCGCCAGCACCACGGTCACACCGTTCCCTGGCTTCCAGGGCGAGGTTCGCATCATCCGTGCCGATTTCAACAACGACGGCACACCGGATATCGTCGCCTCCATGGGCGCCGGCGGGCTCCCACTGGTTCGCATCATCAACGGTGCCAACACCAGCAATACCCTCCTGGAATTCATGGCCTATGACCGCGCCTTCACCGGCGGTGTCTTTGTCGCCACCGGCGATGTCAACCATGACAGCATCCTGGACATCGTCACAGGCGCCGGACCCGGTGGCGGACCCCATGTCAAGGCCTTCAGCGGCAACAATGCCACCGAACTTGCCTCCTTCTTCGCCTACACCACGGCCTTCACCGGCGGTGTCTCGGTTGCCGCGGCAGACCTGACCGGCGATGGCTTCGCCGAAATCGTCACCGGTGCCGGACCCGGCGGCGGACCTCACGTGAAGGTGTTCAGTGGTAATGGATTTGGACTGATCCAGGAATTCATGGCCTACACACTCGACTTTACCGGTGGTGTCTATGTCTCCGCTGGCGATTACCTCTCCGATGGCAAGATGGAAATCATCACCGGCGCCGGCGCTGGCGGTGGTCCCCATGTCAAGATCTGGGATTACCTAAGCAACCATCTTGATGGTGAGTTAATGGCTTACACCAAGTACATCACTAGTTCCGGCCAAGTGATAGATGTCTTATTCTCCGGTGGTGTGCGTGTGGCCCTGGCCGACGCCAACGGCGACTTTGTGGATGACCTCATCACCGGCGCAGGCCCTGGTGGTGGCCCTCATGTCGAAGTCTTCGTGGGCTTCCGCCTGGAACTTCTGATGAACTTGAACTTCTTCTCCGGCGACCGCGACGATAAACGCGGTATCTTTGTCGGAAGCTAGAAGGATGCCTTATTGAGCCAGGCCTTTTAAAACCGCCTGGCTCATTTTGTATTCATTCAAAAAGGTATTCCTCCGATTGATCCAAGCCGATAATTGACACCGGCGGACCTTCCATAGAATCGAGAGTGTTGGAAATCATCAAAAAAAACCATTCGCATTCAATCGGATTTCAAGGCTGGAATGACTTCAAAATGGCAGTTGATCATCAAAATTCTGATGATCAGGTTCAGGGAAATAGTCATGCGATCCAGAGTAAGCAAGGACCAGATTGCTCTCGGTTGGTTGTTTTTACTTGCCCCCTGCTGTGCACTGGCAGTGGTACCGATTAAAACTGCGCTAACAGCAGCAGCACTGGCTTTAAAGATAATTGCATCGATCTAGAATGATTTTTTCTTTGGATCCAACCATGAATTTTCAGCCTAAGACTCAACACCAAATAGACCATTATGAAATTTACTATCAACGCCAGGGCTTTTAACCACAAAAGAATCATAAGGCATTTAATGAAAAAAGGCACATTCCCAAAGCATAAATCAGAGGGGGCTTTTGTGAAAATCATGGGAATGGTTCATAATTCAAGGTTTCAAAACTGGTCATTCATCGATGAAATTGAGTAAGATCCACCCACCGCCGCAAGTGTAATTAAAAACAAGCTGTAACCTATTTGCTCACAACATTTTAAAATCCTGACTGCTGATTTTGCTTTTTATCATTTTCCAGTAAAGATGTGTCAACAACATTACCGGAAAGTGATTTGTTGGGAATTAGGCATCGGATTCATGAAGGATGGCGAATGGCCGTTTTGTGGCAATCTCAGGTCTCTGACATGAGCAAGGGCTATTTTGAAGCAGTAACAGTTATGAACTCTGGATCTCCGGGATGCCGAGGTGGTTAACCGATCCCCAAGGCCACACCGAAGAGGTCCATAGGCAGGTGTGAAATCTCAACCAGGACCTATGCTGGCATTAAATAAACTGGAACCGATAGGGACTTAACTTTGAACCTACAAAACTTAGCTCCGGCTAGGTTTTTTTTTCAAGCGAATACGATCAACTTACTGTCAGCTAAAAATTCTCTCCTATTACAAATTGAGTAACCAAGAATCACCGTGCTTTTCAAAATGCCTAAACCAATGTGAGAAAATGAAACTTGCAGTAAATTTAAATTGTAGCTAAGATAGCTATGTTGACTAATTTAAGGAGTTAATTCGATGATTACGATTACTTCAGTCGAAGCTCAAAATAGTTTTGGCCAATTGCTTGACACCGTGCAACGGGAACCAGTTACTATCACCCGGCATGGTAGGGTAGTTGCATTAATGGTAAGACCAGAAGATTTTGAAGCACATATGAAAAACACACTACATCAACAGGAATCGAAAAAGTTATCAGGAATGCAAGCAATTGAAAACTTCCGAGGCGCTGGAAAAATCGGTTCTGTCTCGCAGTTTCTTCAAGATAGAAAATCAGATAGGCAAACGGAATTGGCCAAAGAAAAACCGTCAAAAAATAAGCGGGGCAAAAAGGCATGACATCTTATGTATTAGATACTTCTGCGTTGTTGACTTTGCATTATAACGAACCTGGAAGCGATCGAATTGCTGAGATTCTCGCTATGACATTGGAACCCAGCATAGGAAGCAAAGCGCAGGTTATTGTTTTTGGATGCTTCATGTCACTAATGGAGCTATTTTACCGGGTTTGGAAAAACGAAGGTGCAGCAGAAGGGCGTAAGGCTTATTTCTCATGTCAAGCATTGCCAATAACATGGGTGCATGAAACGCCTGGATTACTTGAGCTGGCTGCTCGAATGAAGGCTAGTTTTCCATTGTCGCTAGGAGATGCTTGGATAGCAGCTACGGCCCTTCAATGTGATGCCGTGCTAATTCACAAGGACCAAGAGTTTGAATCGCTATCTGATTTGCAACAAGAACTTTTGCCTTACAAATAAAAACAATCAGCTTTTTCAACGAATGTGAAAAAATAGAAGCAGCGGAATGGGTTTATTCGAAAGTCAAATTTAAAAAACACACCAGATATTCTTGATACTATTGTTCAAGATCTAAATGATTTTTTGGGCCATTGTTAGTTACCATGTTTGGCAACAGAATGTCACCTGGTAAATAGTCAGCCGAAGGCGAGTAGAAAAAAGACTAATCCATTTAATAAGGCTAAAAACGGTTGCAGTTTAACTGATAGCTAAAAAAAGAGGCACCTTGCGATGCCTCTTTGCAGCTTGACATTTAATCACTCCCTCTTTTGGAAGATTTCCGTTCAAGAGATTTTCGCCTGGTTCTGCCATCGGGTACAGGTAATTCTCTTGAGGTATGCCAATGCTTGACCGCAGCAGTGATTGTATCTTTGCAGCAGCCAAGTTCCTTGGCAATCTCTTGTAACAACCAACCTTTATCCATCAATGCCTTGGCTTGATCCGCAATCTTCATTGCCACGGTAAGTTTTCCCAGTCGCTTTTTTAATTTCCTGCCATCGACATAGGGGGTACCCGATTCTTCAGCATGGTGCTTGAGTGCCAGAGTCACCCAGCCACGGGGGCATCCCAAGGCCTTTGCAATATCTCGGTGCTTCATTTTCTTGGCATGCAATTCGAGTATCCGATCTTTAAATGCAAACCATTCAGGTTTATCAATGAAATCCAACATCATCTCCTCGTCGCAACCATCCGAAATAAATTTTGAACCGTCGTCAACCAAGTTAAGAAGTCGGGAAGTTTCAAGTTTAAGAAACCCTGCAAAGTGCTTTCGCTCATGGCCAGTAGTGTCCACTTCCATTAATTCAATGGTGCCAAGGATTTTGGTCAATGTGATTTTTGAAAGGGCATCACCCTCAATAGCGTTGGCAATGAAATCCAGCTTGTCTTGAATAAGTTGCAAAGTGGGTTCTTGCAAATTTTTCTTGGTACTGCCAGCAATCTTGTCCAGTTGTTTTTCAAGCAGTTTTTTTTCCTGAGTTCGAGCTTTTATTTTATCTTGAAGGTCTTTTTGCCCTTCGGGGTCCCCGTCTTTTAAGTTTTCAAACAGATCTAATAATCGATTTATTTTTGAAGTTACAGCCTTGAGGTTTTTAGTTAAAGATTCAATTTCATCGGGCTTGTTTGTTTTCCTGGTTTCGATTGATTTCTTTAATGCCTCAAAAAGGCACTCAGTCAAAGGGTCGTTTTTTCCAAGAGATCGTTGTAATTCCTTAAGTATTATTTTCTTTGCAAGTGCCCTAGGCAGACATGTTTTTACATCACAAAGGCCGTTTAAGTGACCTTTGCATTGCATATATTGAAATCCTTGTGTAATGAATGGGCTATTGCATTTTGAGCAAACAAACAATCCTTGAAGATGATGCCTTGGATTTTGAAAATCGTTGGTAGGCCCGGTGAACCGTCCGGATCTTCCACGTTTACTGGCATAACGCCCACGATTTTCTTCAAGCTTTTCTTGCACTTGATCAAATGTTTCCTGATCAATAATTCTTAGGTCCTCACGAATTGTTATCCATTTGCCTGATTCTTCTGCCGGCCTAATTTTTTGGCTGATTTTTCCTGTAAGTGGGTTGCGAATATTTGTTTTTTTTCCGTATGAGCAGACTCCAGTGTAATACTTATTTGAAAGCATGTGGGCTACTGATTGGTGACTCCAAACACGGACCGAAGATCGATGGTCTTTCGGAACCTCAAGCCTTGTTAATTCCTTCACTATTTTTTGGATGGGCATTTTGTCTTTTAAAAACCATTCAAAAATCTTTCGAACCCACTGAGCTTTTTCCTCATTTATCTCGACAACACTGCGAAGTTTTTTTTGGCGTCCGAATTCTGTTCCCTCTTTCGGGACCGATTCATATCCAAAAGGATAAGTTCCTGTTGAATAGCCGCTCATGTGTGCATGTGATTGGCCCCTGATTACTGATGATCGTAGAATTTTCACATGTTCCTGATTACCAAATCCCAATATCATTGATATCAATTCCCAGTTTCCCTGTGCGGAATCAATGCCCTCGGAAACGCTGATAAACCGAACATTATTGACCATAATGAGGTTCTTCAAGGTGCTCATTGTGAAGCACACCTCGCGGGAAAGTCTTGAAAGTGAGTCAACAATTATCACATCGATCAACCCGCTTTCGGCTGCATTGATCAAATCATTAACCCCTATACGATCAGGTTTAG
>JBEGQX010000270.1:0-4653 GCA_041180805.1 Planctomycetota bacterium | reverse complement strand
TGGATGGTAAGCCGGGTGCCTATGAACGAGCCGTGGATAGATTGTTTGCCTCTCCCCGGTACGGCGAGCGTTGGGGGAGATTATGGCTGGATCAGGCCAGATATGCGGACAGCGATGGTTACGAGAAGGATACGGGCAGACCATTTGCCTGGAGGTACCGTCATTGGGTTATTGAATCACTGAATGCGGGTTTGCCTCTGAGTCAATTTGTCACGGAACAATTGGCTGGTGATTTATTGCCGGGTGCCACCGCCCAGCAGAAAGTGGCAACGGGGTTTCATCGCAACACCCTAACTAATAAAGAGGGTGGAGTGGATCAGGAGCAGTTTCGTGTGGAAGCGGTGGTGGACCGTGTGAACACCACAGCCAAGGTGTTTCTTGGTCTGACCTTTGGATGCGCCCAATGCCATGATCACAAGTACGATCCTTTCAGTCAGCGAGATTATTTTCAGTTTCTGGCGTTTTTTAACAGTGATGATGAAGTGAATTTGCCAGCCCCTGAATTGCCCGAGGAACAGGAAGCCAACGATCGTTTGTTCAAGGCTCACCAGGCAAAGGTGGCGCCTGTTAAAAAATCGCTGGAGGAGAGAAAGACAGAGCTTCTAAAGGGGATTCCAGATTGGGAATCAACCGTGGATAGAAAAGGTTTGCCTGATAACATCCGCTCCATCTTGGGAACGCCTTTTGAGAAGCGTGGCGCGAAACAGCAAAAAGCGCTCCAGGATTATCGAACAACCAATGATGAAAAACTAAAGTCGTTGGAAAAACAACTTGCCGACCTGGAAAAGACCGCACCAAAGCCCACAATGGCCCAAACAGTGGCCATGGGAAAGGGGCGAAAGACGCATGTGCATATTCGTGGCGATTTTCTTAGGCCCGGGGTTGAGGTCGCTACTGATACACCTGCTGTTCTGCCGGGTTTGAAAAGGGAACAAAAAGCAGACAGGCTGGCGCTTGCCAATTGGATCACCTCGGAGAGCAATCCCCTTTTTCGCAGGGTGATGGCAAATTGGGTCTGGCATAAATTCTTTGGTCGCGGGTTGGTTGCAACCCTGGAGGATTTTGGAACCCAGGGGGAAAAACCTTCGCACCCAGAGCTTCTGGACTGGCTTGCAAGCAGCCTTTCAGAAAACGATTGGAACCTTAAGGATTTTCAGCGGTTGATCGTGACTTCCGCCACTTACAGGCAGTCTTCGCAAGTGGATGCTGGAAAAATGAGGCAGGATCCTTACAACATTTTTCTGGCAAGGCAGTCCAGGGTTCGTTTGGAAGCGGAAGGTGTGAGGGATGTGTTTCTGCAGGCCTCAGGATTGCTGGACCAAAGGATTGGTGGTGCCAGCGCAAGGCCGCCTCAGCCACCGGGAATTTCCGAGCTAACCTATGCCAATGCTGCCAGATGGAATGAAAGCACCGGAATGGATCGATATCGCCGGGGTATGTACACTTGGTTTCAGCGTACAAGTCCCTATCCATCCCTGATGCTTTTTGATGCACCGGATTCCAATCTTGCCTGTGTGCGAAGGGAGCGAAGTAACACCCCTCTTCAGGCTCTGGCGCTTCTCAATGATGTGGCTTTCTATGAATGCGCCCGGGAACTCGGAATCAAGCTTTCGCTTTCCAGTGATTCGTTGGACCAAAAAATCGATGAACTATTCCTTGGTTGCACCGGAAGGTTGGCGAGTGCCTCTGAAAAACAGTATCTATTGAAGCTAAAAACAGAATTGGAGGCACACTACTCCAACAGGCCAGAGCAGGCCCGGCAGTTGGTTGGAGACAAGTCTGCAAATGCGGAAAAAGCCACTTGGGTTGCTTTGGGAAGAATGGTATTGAATCTCGACGAGGTGATTGTTCGGGAGTAAGGAGCACCGTTGTGCCAGCGGAAAATATTTTGAACATGAATCGCCGAAGCTTTTTTGCCTCGCAGGCCAGTGGTCTTGGTTTGCTTGCCACGGCAAGTCTTCTTGGCAGAAATACCGGTCTGAGCGCTTCTCCGATCATCGATCCCGCCAGGCTGGCGCACATGGCCCCCAAAGCCAAATCCGCAATTTGCATTTATCTGGAGGGTGGGCCCAGCCAGATGGACCTTTTTGACCCAAAGCCAAAATTGAACGAATTAAATGGTCAAAAGCTTCCAGAATCCATGACCGAAAAGGTACGTTTTGCATTTATCCAGAAGGAAGGGGCCAGGCTGCTGGGGTCTGGGCGAAAATTTCAAAAGTATGGTCAATGTGGCATGGAACTTAGTGACTTTCTGCCTCACATTGCCACTTGTGCCGATGATATCGCATTGATCCGCTCGATGCATACCGAGGCGTTCAACCATCATCCCGGTCAATTGTTGATGAACACGGGCAGCACAAGCTTCGGTAGGCCCAGCATGGGAAGCTGGCTTAATTATGGCCTTGGCAGTGAATGTGACAATCTCCCGGGTTATGTGGTATTAAGTTCTGGCCGTGGAACCAGTGGTGGCACATCGAATTGGTCCAGCGGTTTTTTACCCACTCCATATGCTGGCGTTCTTTTTCGCAATCAGGGAGAACCTGTCCTGAACTTGAACAATCCTTCGGGCTTGGATAACGAGGTTCAGGCAAAATCGATTGCCGGCATTCGTGATTTGAACCGCATGCGGTTTGGTATGGTGGGCGACCCGGAGATTCAAAGCCGCATCGCCAGTTATGAACTGGCTTTTCGCATGCAATCCTCCGCGCCAGAATTGATTGACCTTGCCAAGGAGTCCAAACACACACTGGATGCCTACGGAGTGGATCGTACCGAGCCAGAAATCAAGGCATCAAGGGGTGGGGGGAAGGGGCAGTTTAGTTCATTTTCCAAAAATTGCCTTTTGGCCCGCAGGTTGGTGGAGCGTGGGGTGCGGTTTGTAAGCCTCTTTCATGCATCCTGGGATCACCATTCCAATTTGGATTCTGAATTGAAGCAGAATTGCCTTATGGCAGATCAGCCGGTTGCGGCGCTCATTCATGATCTGAAGCAACGAGGCATGCTGGACACCACGCTGGTCATGTGGCTTAGCGAATTTGGCAGAACGCCCCTTGGGGAAAATCGTGGTGGTTCCAAGAATGTTACCGGGCGTGATCATCATCCGTTTGCTTTCAGTATTTTTCTGGCCGGTGGTGGCATCAAGGGCGGTCAGGTAGTTGGCAAGACCGATGATATCGGATGGAACATCACCGAAGATCCCATTCATGTCAATGACCTTCACGCCACTCTTTTGAAGTTGTTTGGCATGGATCATTTGAAGCTTACCTACCGATTCCAAGGGCGGGATTTTCGCCTCACGGATGTCGGTGGCAAAGTTGTTGAGAAACTGATTACCTGAGACATTTAAAACTAGGAACATTTCATGCAAAAGATTCCACGCGACCTGGCTACAAAGTTTGAATTCAATCCCTCTGACAAGCCGCTCTTACATGTGAAACCTGGCGAGGTTGTGGAAATTGAAACTTGGGATGCCAGTAGTGGTTATTTCAAGACAACCGCAGACAAGGCCATCCCCGCGCTCAGGCCGGGTTTCGACCGGGTTCCGCCACAGGCTAATCCGATTGCAGGGCCCATATACATTGAAGGGGCGAAGCGAGGAGATACCCTGGTGGTGAAACTTCACGATATCGAAGTTGCCGATTTTTCGTGGGTCGCTATTGGCCCCCGTCGCGGCCCCTTGGGTGAATCCATTCGCTGGCCGGAACTTTCTTCTGACTACACCACCAAGATTTTTAAACACACCCCGGGCAAAAGTGGCACACATCGGGATGGAACGCTGCATTTCAGCGACAAGATTTCCTGGCCGATCACCCCATTTGTGGGAACCATGGGAGTTGCGCCGGATAGGGAGGTAGTTACCAGCATAGATGGTCAGGGAGACTGGGGTGGTAACCTGGATATTCGCGAATGCAAACCGGGTAACACCATTTTTCTACCTGTGTACCATACGGGTGCCCTTTTCTATTTGGGTGATGTGCATGCCAGCCAGGGGGATACCGAATACACCGGAACCGCCGCAGAAACCAACTCGACAGTTCGAGTTTCGTTTGAAATTATTCCGGGCAAACGTCCGCCATGGATGCGGATTGAAACTCCGGAAACTTTGCTTGCTATTCATGCAAACAGGCCTCTTGAAGAAGCTGTGAATCAGGCAACTATTTTTTTGATGGACTGGCTTATAACCTCGTACGGATTCACCCCCACGGATGCTTACTGCCTTGTCAGCACCTGTCCTGATTTTCGCATTCATGTGTTCCAGATGTGCAAGATTGGCAAGCTAAGCTACGTGGCCGGGGCGGAGATACCGAAACGCTACTTGCCCAAATAATCAGCCAGAAAATGCAAGCTCCCAGCTTCATCTTTTGCAGAACCTTTGCGCACTTGATAGGATTGAAAACCTGATTGGTTCGCGGGTTCAATGTCGTTGGTGAGGTCATCGCCCGCAAAAAGCACCTGCCAGCTATCCAGACCTGATGAGGCAGTCACCCTTTCAAAAAAACGGGGAGAGGGTTTTCGCCAACCGATTTCAGAACTGATAATCCACCATTGAGGTTGGTTTTTGGCCCCAAACAAGGAATGAAGGTTTCTTAGCCTTCCATCAAAGTTGGAAGCCAAACCCCAGGGCAGGTTAAGGGAACGAATCTTTTCCAGAAG
>JBEGQX010000269.1:0-5623 GCA_041180805.1 Planctomycetota bacterium | reverse complement strand
CCAAGGCGGCAGAAAGTCCGCTGGTAGATCCCCGTGCCGCCTGCATGGATGCCAATGGCAACCTTTATATATTGGAGCGGGGCGGCCATGCGCTGCGTGTGGTGGACAAGCAGGGCGTAATCAAGACCGTTATGGGAACTGGTAAAGCTGGCGCCAAGGGGGTTGGTGGCCCCGCTTTGCAAACCGAGATGAACGGCCCCAAGCATCTAAGTATTGACAGGGATGGAACCGTTCTGATTGCCGACACGGAGAATCATCGCATTATTCGTTACAGCCCCAAAACGGGAATGTCTTCCCTGGTGGCAGGCACAGGGAAGAAAGGGTCGGGCGGAATCGGCGGCCCTCCCGAACACGTGGAACTATTCCAGCCCCATGGCATTCTCGCCGGCCCAACCGGCGAACTTTACATCACGGATAGTATGAACCACCGCATCCTCAAGATTGAGAAGTAGAGTCTTGTAGCCTTACTTTTCCAGCTTTAACTCAACTTTGTTCCCAAGAATCTCTTGGATCTTGATGGTGTTCGCATCGTAGATCTTGCGGGCTTCGGCGATGGGTTTGCCAACCGCGGTGGCGGGTCGTTTGTGGCCAACTTCTGTCAGCATGGCTGCACCCAACACATAGGTTCTTTCGGTTGCCAACTTGCGCAGTTCCTCGCCAAGTTTATGAAACGGCAGTTCTTGAAACTGGTTCAAATCGATGCCTTTGGCAAATTCCAATTCGCTGAATTTACCCAGGATTTTTCCCTGCCATGAAAGCTGATAAGAGCCCTTGTCCAAATCCTTGATGATCAATGTATGAGTGCCATGGGATTTCCTAAAGCTATCGCGCACCCAGTCTTCCCAACGGGGGTCGGGGACGTATGGCAGATGGCCAGTCATGTCGATGGTGGCGGGAAAACTTTGCGGCTTGGAGGCGATCTTTTGGCGGCCCACCGGTGCTTTCCATGCGCGAAGGATTTCCTGTGCCACAAACCAGTGCCCCGAAACGCTCGGATGAATGCCATCACCTGAAAAAAGAAAATCCGGTTTACTTTGCCTGCGTGATTTTAAGGCTGCTCCAAGGGCGGTGTGGGCATCTGCCACGGGCATGGAATCAGTCTGTTGAGAAACCTGCCAGGCAGCGTATTTTGCCAGCACCGAGTCATAATCCTCGAAGGGATTTTTATAGCTGTATTCCGGCTGGCCTGCAGGCCGAGATTTCCCCTTCACAGCCCTGGGTTCAAAAGGATCGGGGGTTAGCAGTGTGGCACGGGCGTTGATGGCCGAAGTTTTCTTTAAAAGGTTCTTGTAGCCTTCCTGGTATTTGGAGAAACGGCTTTCATCAAAAGGGCTATAGACACCATCGTTCATGCCATAGCCCACCACAACCCGATGGGGTGAGGTTGCTTTCAGCGCACGATCCAACCGTTCGTGGACATCGGGCCTCGGAAAAGGATGATCGCGTTCACTTAGGCCCGTGATGGTTTCACTGGGCAGACCAAGGTTGATCAGGGTAATGTTCTTTTTCCCTGGATTACTCAGTGAAAAATAAGTGTCGAGGTCGGCTATGAAATGTCCCGCAGCGGTGTTGGAATCGCCCAGGAACAAAACAGTCTCACCGGGTTGTGGCAGATGCTGGCCTGGTTGTGGGATAGACAAAGAGATCAACAAGCCGGTCAGGAAATGGATCATGGTGTTTCCTTGGATTTGGAGTTTTTCAGGTAGGTGGGAAAAAGATCGGTGTTGGGCCAATGCTTTACGCTATCAATGGCATGATGCATTTTGGGATCAATGATCGATGAAGGCTGGGGTGGTTTGCCTTTACCTTGATCGGTGGTGCCATTAAAAAGCACTGCCCAAGAGTAACCATCATGCCTGCGAACCAGGATGGTGGATGTTCCGGGAAGAAGTCCGGTATGCCAGGTGTTGATTTTGCCCGAACCGACATCCCGCACCTGCCAGCCCAACCCGTAGTAGACAGCTTCCGAACTGGAATCGGGTCGCTGGAACATTCTTTGGATGAACTGTCTGTTTAAAACGGAAACAGAAGAGGCCTCATCCAAGCTGCTAGCAATTCGGGCAAGATCCACTGCAGAGGCGATCCATCCGCCATGGGAATCCATGGCTTCCAGGTACCAATTGCCGTACGAGGGTCTCACAAGTTCATGGGGTGGAAAAACCGAGGGATATTTTTGTGGCTTGGGAGGGTGGTATTCCACCTCGTTGAAAGAACGATCTTTCTCCAGGGAATGTCCGATACACATGCCGTGAATTCCCAAGGGTTCCAGCAGATACTTGCGAACATAGTTTTCGTAAGTCAGGCCTGATTTTTTTTCGATGACCCTGCCAAGAAGACAATATCCAAAATTGGAATAGGAATAGGCTGTGCCTGGGTCAAAATCCAGTTGCCTGCCCATCATGTAGCGGATGATCGCATCGGGGCTGGCGGGTGCGGATGTTTTGGTTGCCCTGGCAATGTCGGTGGATCGAAACATGGGGTCGAAGGATTTATCCCGGTTGAAACCCGCCCGATGTTGCAGTAACTGTTCGATCGTAATTTCTTTCCAGCGCTGGTCGGGCTTGGCATCCCCCTCCAGAACAGGTTGGAAAGTCAGTATGTCGGTCACCTTGTCGGAAAGCTTCAACTTATTGGCTTCCACAAGTTGCATGATTGCAATGGCGGTGATGGGCTTTGAAATGCTGGCAATGCGAAACAGGTGTGTGGGCAGCACCGGGGTATCTTGGTTTGCCTTGCCGTAACCCCGGGTATAGAGCAGCTTACCATTATGGGCGATGGCAATACTTGCCCCCGGAATGTTGAGGTCTGAAAGTATTGACTGCACTACCGAGTCGATCTCGGGTATGGGTTTATCTTGCGAGGGTTGTTGGCCCGGGGTGGCAGTTGTCAGGAAAACGCAGAACAGTGTCGCGATTCCTGGTAACTTTAGCATGGGTCAGCCCGAGAATTTTGCCCTGGGGGATTTCTGAAGATCCAGGCTGTAGGGTCCGGATCCATTTGCCACGATCAGCAGCATAGCACCCATCAGGGAGAGATTCTTCAAAAATTGCACCATCTCTAACTTGTGCATTACCGGATCGTTAATAACCCAGAAGTTGTGGAAGTACATGTTTGAAACAGTAAGGTAGAACAGGAGCAGTGCGGCCCCCACCTTGGATTTCCAGCCCACGATTAGCATGCCGCTGCCGGCCAGAAGAATTCCAATCGCAAGTACAAGGGCAAAGCGGGGTTGTGGAATGCCCACCCTACCCATGGCGCTGACCACTTCTTCAAAATTGGGAATGTTGAACCCCACCGCGTTGGTAAGAAAGATGGCACAAAGCGAGATCCTGCCGATCAAGGTCATGGATCCCTGGAGAATGTCCGGTACTGTGACTGGCATGGTTCGCCCTTTCCAACAAATATCAACCATAAGTTATGTAGCACCCTTTTTGACGATTCCAAAGCCGGCTTTAGTCAAAATCTCAAGTTTTTGCCAATCCATATCCGTTGACACCGTTACATCTGTTATGCACACTATAAGTTACCCCCCTAGGAGCATCCCATGGCGACCTCGCGACGCGCCTTTGTAGTAGCCTCAACCCTTGGAATTGCAGGTTTCGGCATGGGTAAGCCAGCCCTTTCGCTGGCGGCACCCGCAAACCCTTCCACCAAGAGGGGTAAAGCCAAATCAACCATTCTGTTTTTCCTTTCGGGTGGTGCTTCTCACATTGATACCTGGGATATGAAACCTAACGCGCCCGAGGAATACCGCGGTTTGTTCCAACAGATGGATACCACCGCCCCGGGAATCCGCTTGTGCGAACATTTGCCCATGCTGGCAAAACAGGCCCACCATTTAGCGATAGTGAATGGCATCAAGGGCACGGTAAACACCAACGACCATCATGCTGGTTACTATTACAACCTGACCGGCCATGTGCCGGATCAAAGCTTTCTAACCTTGGGAAACAACCGCACTCCCATGCCGGATGACTGGCCTTTCATGGGCAGTGTGATCAGTGCCAAGCGCCCTTTGCACACATACCTGCCCAATGCGGTAACCCTGCCCGAAAAGCCTTCCAAGCTTCCCTATACCAGGCCGGGTCAGTTTGGAGCCCGACTGGGTGTGGAATACGACCCGTTGTATGTTCTTGGTACCATCGACAAGCCATTGGTGTTTACTTCGCCTTCCATAAGTCTTGACCCCAGCCTTAACCCTGCCCGCCTGCAGGATCGTCAATCAATTCTGGAAAAGATGGATGGTGCCCGCAGGCAGCTTGATCATTCTGCCAAGACCCAAACTTGGAATAAGCTTCAGGCAAAAGCCATGTCGCTTTTGGCATCGGCGCAGGCGACCAAGGCATTTGATGTTGCCAGCGAGCCTGAAAAAATCCGCCAGCGTTACGGCAGCAGCACCAATGCCACCAGCCTTCTGCTTGCCCGCAGGCTTGTCGAGGCTGGGGTTCCTTTTGTCACAGTGTTCTGGCTGGGGGATGACCGGCTGGACAAGAAATGCAAAAGTGGTGGCGGTTGGGATACCCATGGCAATAACTTTAATTGCCTGAAGGAAAACCTTTTGCCCGAGTTTGATCGTGGCTTTTCCGCCTTGGTCGAGGATTTGGCCGACAGGGGTCTTCTGGACACCACCCTGCTAATGGTAAGTACCGAGATGGGTCGTAAGCCCAAGATTGGCGATCCCCGCAGTGGAGGCGTAAACGGTGCGGGTCGTGACCATTGGACGCATTGCCTCAGTGTTTTGCTGGCCGGCGGTGGCATTAAGGGCGGGCAAATTCATGGCGCATCCGACAAGCGCGCGGAATATCCCGAACAGCAGATTACCACACCCGCGGACATCACCAAGACAGTCTACCATGCGATGAACATCGAAAACCTGGAGGCGCGGGACAAGGAAAACCGCCCCTATGATCTGCTTGCTGAAGGCGCCCCGCTGCTGAATTTGTTTTAAGAAAATGCATTTAAAAACAGTCAGGTATCCTTTTAATGTTTTTTTACTAAGGAAAAACGATATTATAAATCTCGTTCTAGATTCATGGCCACGCCCGGTATTTCCATGAAAAAGCAAAGAGCTTTCACATTAATTGAACTGCTGGTTGTCATTGCCATCATAGGAATATTGATGGGCTTATTGCTTCCCGCTGTCCAAAAGGTGCGGGAAACAGCCAGCAAAATATCCTGCACTAATAATCTGAAACAGTTGGGTCTTGCGTTTCAAAATTATCAAACAACATTTTTAGAATTTCCAGCCACGAATGGTTATGGGCAAGGCAATCTTTCAAATGTTCATTGGCCTGTAAAGTTATTGCCTTATTTGGAGCAGGAAAACCTATTCAAAATGTATGACCAATCATCTTATTGGCAGACAGGATCAAATATTGATGCTGTTACCACCGTAGTGCCTCTGTTTATTTGTTCTTCTACACCGAATATTAGTGGGTATATGCCGTTGGCACCAAATGGTAGAAAATATGCAACGATCGATTATACTCCCATGCTAAATATTGATCCGGTTCAAATGTTTTCTGGCTATGTTGATCCACCACCTCCGGAAAATATGGGATTTTTTAATCCTGACACAGGTGTCACTCCATTAGAAATTCGGGATGGCTTATCTAATACCTTG
>JBEGQX010000268.1:0-7181 GCA_041180805.1 Planctomycetota bacterium | reverse complement strand
ACGTGCGCTACGGCGATGGTAACGGTTTTCAAATCATCGCGTTCGGTACCACCCTTGGCGATTTCCTTGTAATCCTTGAACTTTTCGATTTTGTTCTTGTAAGCCTGTCTGGCGACAATAGCTGCAGTGGTTGTTGTTTTGCCGTGATCAATGTGGCCAATCGTACCAACATTCACATGCGGTTTTGTCCGCGAAAATACGTCCTTTGCCATCTCTCCTCCGAAAAATCAAAGTGTTTGTAAGGATGCCTTTCTAAGCACATCCAAAATTCTAGGAAAATCCACAACAATTAGTACCCATTTTTTTACAAAAGGGCACTTCCCGGGGCCACCCCGGGGCTTTTTCAACTAGCATTTCGTTCCAAGAGCTGCTGATGGGATTTGAACCCATGACCTCTGCCTTACCAAGGAAGCGCTCTACCGCTGAGCTACAGCAGCCTGATTCATGCCTAATTGAAACAAAGCGGGTGAGGAGAATCGAACTCCCATGACCTGCTTGGAAGGCAGGGGCTCTGCCATTGAGCTACACCCGCAATTTTCAATTATCCTATGAAAAAACAAGTGGGTAGGGAGGGATTCGAACCCCCGTAGGACGAAGTCCGTCAGATTTACAGTCTGATGCCATTGGCCGCTCGGCCACCTACCCAATATTTTTTCACGCCTTCTTGCAGTAAAAACCGTTTCTCTAAACTTTTCAGCGTGGGAAACAGAATTCACTCTCGAAGCATTCAAGAGGCACTCCTCGCAGAGCTAGCGGAGGGACTTGAACCCTCAACCACTGGTTTACAAAACCAGTGCTCTGCCATTGAGCTACGCTAGCTTTACTAGCCTCGAGGAAAAGTAAATATAGATGGCGTTTCCGCTTAAGGCAAGCGTAATTCAATGGTAAATGATCGTTTCCCTTGGGTTTTGAGCTAATATTTGGGGATTTTCAGGGGTGTCTAAGGCGAAGGGATTCATACTGGGCAAGAACGCCGGGTAATGCCGGATAAATCCTGCCTTTGTCCCCGGAAAAACCGGGCGATGGAGGAACAGGAACTACCTCAAATGTTTTTCCCTCATCCCGCGACCGCAATGGAATCAGCCATTTTTTTGTGTTCTGGGAATAACCCCTGGCCTGATCCAATTGTGGGACATTTAAAATCGATCCCACCGCAGGCTTGGTATCCTCACGGGAAGCCCAAAGAACTTTCTCCACAGAAATTTTTCCAGGGGCAGTCTCAGTGGCTTCCAAATCAATTTCCGAAACCAGAAATTGGGGTGTTGAGAGCCTTATGGGTTTACCATCGCTTCCACGGGTGGTATTGGAAACAAGAAAAGCAAGATAACCGATCCAGCCCAAAAACAGCGTGGTGGCGAACAGCAGTCGCAATCCTCCCTTGTTCATTTGGAGGTGTTTCCTTGCTGGGTTCGCGCCATGATCTGGTAACCGTCCATCAGTTGATTTTGAATATCAAAAATGTCCTCAAAATCTTCCTTGGAATCCTTGTCGGTTTTGCTCATCAGTCCATGTTCCACCAGGTTGAAGACCATGTCGCCAAAGTCCCCGGTCTTGTGGATACCCCATTGCTGGAAAACACATCGCGCCATAAGCCCAAATTCGTCGAGGGCGTATTTTCTTATACCTTCTATCAGTTCCCTTCCGGAAACATGGTGTTCCACGGTAGGTTCGTTTCCTTCCTGAGGTTTGGCTTTGCCCAGTGATTTTTGGGTGTAGGCAAGTGCTTGAAAAAGAAACTCATATGCCTCGTAAGGAAAACGAGAGTCTTTACTTATGATTTCATTAATTTTGGGATGATGCATCGCCATGGTTCAAAAGTTATTCCTTCGAATCCAGTATGTCACTGGCTGGTACCGATAATCTTCTGCCGTCTTCAAATTCCACCAGAATCTTGCGTGAAAGAATCTCCTGCGCAAGCACCTTTCCCCGGCCTTTTTCCGTGGTAATAAGAGCCCCGGGTTCCGGAAGATCTTTCTGGTAAAGATCGTATACATCCTGTTCGTATCGAAGGCAACATTTTAAACGCCCACATCTGCCGGATATTTTGTTGGGGTCCATGGTGGCTTTTTGCATTTTTGCCATTCGCATGGTGACAGGGGGCATTTGAACCAAGTGAGAATTACAGCACACAGGTTGCCCGCAATCTCCCAGATCAGCCAGAAGTTTTGCTTCATCCCGCACACCAATCTGGCGCATTTCAATGCGGGTATGAAACTCCCTGGCAAGGTCTTTGACAAGTTCCCTGAAATCAATTCTGCCTTCTGCCAGGTAATAAAAAATGATTCTTTCGCCACCAAACAGCTTTTCTGAGTCCACCATTGTCAAGCGGACCCCCCTGCGGCTGGCTAATTCGGCGCAGGTTTTCATCAAGATTGTTTCTTCCGACTTAATTTCCTTGCTCTTGGTTTGATCATTCGAGGTCATTTTTCGAATGATTTTTCCAACGAGGGCATTTGAAAGCCATTTTTTTGATTTCTCGTCTGATTTGCAAAGAATTTGACCGGTCTCGGTTCCTCGATCGGTTTGTAAGATTACAAAATCCCCTCTGGAAAGCTCTTCCTCCAAGCCTTCAAATTCCCCCACCATCCGGTAGGAACCGTAGCGAATTATCCAATTATTGGCCATTAAACTAACTCCAATTCCTGATGCTTTTCATCAGGTACATTCATTCAATCAATTTGGAAAGCCTTACTCAAGTGCTACTTGTGGCGGTATCCATTAATGATTGAATTGGAAAGCCTTGGAGTTTAATAAAGCCCAAGCCAGATCCTGAAGGCCAATCTGGCGCTTGTCCACCGGCTTGCTCATGGATGTGATCTCGTTTTGCAAACGGAGTAGTTCGTTATCCTGTGCCCTGAAGGCACTCACTAAAACTTGCTTTTGTTTTTCAGTTCTCTTTTCTGAAGGCAACAGCAGGATTTGAGCAACTTCACCTTCCGCGCCAAATGGTTGCACCTGCCCTGGAGTTTTGGTGATGGAAAGCTTGAATCTCCCCAGGGTGTGTTGCATGCCATAATTCTGGGTCATGGTAAGAACAAGTTTTCCCTTTTCCTTGAATATGGCGGGGTTTTGAATCTGAAAATAGGCCGATTGCGATTTGCCTAATTGGGGTGAAATGGCCCAGCCGGTGGCAGGGTTGTTGTCCACCGCCTTGGTAACTTCGAAAGAGGCCTGGCTGAAGGTTGCCTTGGCGTTAACCAGAGCGACAGGTGCGGGCTTCTTGCCCTCTCCATCGGGTGTAAAGTTGGCTTTCAGTTCCTGAATGACAAAATTACCATTTTGGGCTCTGCCGGGGCCCTTTCCGGGCAGGCTTTCATCGGCAAGGGTTTCCAGAAGAAGCCCGGTATAACTTCCACTATCAAGCGGAATGGTGATGGTATAGACATCGTTTGGCGGATTAGCGCCTGATGCAAGGAAAGATCCATCTTCCTTGGCGGTAAAGGTGGCCTTGGATTTGGCAGCCACTTTCGCTTCCTTGATTTTTTCCCAGTCAGCAACCTTGGTGTAGGATTTTTCCCATTGCTGCTGCCTTTGGGATTCGGTCTTTTGATGATCCTCCAATGCTTTTTGCCTCTTTTTGTATTCCTCTACAAGCGGAGGAAACTCGGGTTCGCCATCCTTGATGGCTTTTAGGCTCGCCTGCAGTTCTGATTCGCTGGGGTAACGGTTGATGATGGAAAGGAAGAGTTCCTCGACCAGTTTTTTATCATCCTTTTCGGATGTTAATAATTTGATCAACCGGTTGTTGGGGTCGCGTACCGCATCTCCAATCACCGGACCATTGACCAGTGAAAGAACCGGTCCAAGCATCATGGAAGAGGATCGTTCGCATTCACAGGCACTTTGGCGCGGCGGTTTGCCAAATAATTGGAAAAAGCCACCGCCCACATCCACCGTGGTGTCCACCATTTGTGCAGCCCGGGAACCCGATGGAAGTCCGGGGATTTTGGAAGTTGCCCCGGTCGCAGTGTGAATGGAATCAAACAGAACCTCGGCGCTAAGCCTTCTCGCTATCGCGTGTGAAAAATTGGAATCATCATCTTTATTCCATTCGTTTGTGTTTACCGTTAACTGATAAACGCGTGATTTACAGATCATTTTTACAAGGGTTTGAATGTTGAAGTCACTCTTGATGAACTCTGTTGCAAGATAGTCAAGCAGTTGAGGATTCGAAGGCGGGTTTCCAGCCCGAATATCATCGATCGGCTCAATTAGTCCAACTCCCATCAGGTAGGCCCACTGCCTGTTAACAAAGCTTTTCGCAAAGTAGGGGTTTTCCCTGGAAGTCACCCAGTGGGCAAGGTCCTGCCGGCGATTGGCGGGTTTGTCGAGTTTATCCGTGATGGCAAAAGGAAATTTAGGTGCGGTAACAGCCCCGGTGCGTTCATGCTTTACATCCCCGTTTGGGTTATCCTTGATGACTTCCACAAGGGGTTGGGCGCCTTCCACTGCGCTGCCACCCACTTTTTGGCCTTTGAATTTGGGGTCTTCGCTTCTGCCAACCTGGGCGAAATAAGCCGCCATTTGGTAGTACTGGTCCTGCGTCCACTTTTCGAAGGGATGGTCATGGCATTTATTGCAGTTAAAGCGAATGGCCAAAAAAAGATGGGTGGTATTTTCCGCGGCGGCGGTTGGATCCCGTTGAATCTTGTAATAGCAGGCAGCCGGGTTTTCCATGTTGGAACCGCTGGCGGTAAGGATTTCGTTGGCAAATTTGTTGTAAGGCTTGTTTTTGGAAATGGAGTCCTGGATATAGGAACGAAAAGCCTTGGCGCCATTGTCACCCAGAAAAGATTTGTTTACCTGAAGCAGATCGCTCCATTTGTTCGTCCAATGTTCCACGTATTCGGGCGAGCCAACAAGTTTGTCAATAATCGCATCCCGCTTTACCCGGGAATCTTTTTTATCGTTCAGAAAAGCTCGAACTGCTTCCGCGGTGGGGGGCAATCCGGTCAGATCAAGATACACCCTGCGAAGGAACTCATCGTCGGTGCAAAGGGTGCTTGGAAGAACCTTGATGGATTTGAGTTTTTCGTATACCAGGAGGTCTATCTGGTTGTTTTCAGGCTGATCTTTCCAGGCAAAGCCCTTGCGATCGCCCATAATGATGAAAGAAGCGGCTGCATAGCTTCCTTCAAAGCGCGCTAGAACGGTTGCCTCGCCACGTCGCAAGCCTGTAACAACATTGCCTTTTTCTACATTTGCGGCCTCAATGTTGCTACTTTCCAAGAAAGTCTCTGCTGTTACATCCCTGGAGGTGTTGTCAGAATAAAAAGCTGTGACGCTGATTTGCTGCTTCATTCCCGGCAGGGGTAGTACAAACTGTTTGGGAAATAACTCAATTCGTGTAACTTTGGCGGCGCCTGGATCGTAATTCACACCCTCGGCAATCCATTTGCGGATAATTTCGTAGGTTCGGTCCCCAGGTTGCATCAGCGAGCCACCAACATGAGGTGTCTGGCCCGTGGATTTTAACAGCATCAGGCTTGAATCCGGGGCGGCTCGGTTGAACCTTCTTCCCTCAAGGTCATCTGTAAGGGACCTATGATCAAAAAGAGAATCGTATCCACGCAGGCTAAGCTTGAAACCGTTTTTGCCTTCGGCTGCGCCGTGGCAAGTACCCTGATTGCAACCAGACCTGGCCAGCAATGGCATGACATCCTTCAAAAAGCTAACTGGGATGTCTTTCTTAAAATCCACTACTTGAACCGGGATGTCTTTTTTCTGTCCTTCGAATTCAAAGATAACTTGGGTTGACCCATCCATAATTGGGGAAACAAGGCCCTGCTTACTGATAGATATAATTCCATTAGCCGCTTTGATGTTTGCAACGCGTGTTACATCGGCCCGATCCCCATTCTCATATTCCGCGGTAAGAATTACCTGAGAATAATCGAAGGGGCCTTTAAGCTGAATCTTTGCTGGGAATACCGTAATTTGCTTAAGTTTGGCGTCCTTGGGGAGAACTTCTGTCTCACTGGCCACTGCGGATAACTCAAAAACGCAGAATGCCGCAAATATCGGAAAGATGTTATTAAGATAGGTTTTCATTGTTGAAGCTCCGCCCGTTTATTTACCAGATTTTGCTGTTGTGGTTTGTAATGGAACTGGAACAAATTCCGCTGACTTTTCCAAGGAGGGAATCTTGAAAATTCTAACTTTGCCATCAAAACCAGCCACTGCGATGGAGTTGCCATCGGGATGGAACGCCAGGGAATAAACTGGGCCAAGGTTTTGTTCCAATTTGCCTGCAACCTTGCCATCTTCTGCCTGATAAACTTTAAGGAAGCCTTTTCCATCAAGGCTGCTACCGGTTACAAAAAACTTTCCACTTTTGTCAAATCCGCTGCAGTAAATCCTGCCTGGCATGGCTTCGTATTCTCGAACTTTGTTTGCGTCATCCCCAATAACTCGCTTGGTAACGCGGTGCATTTTGTAAAGGCGGGGCACGCCGTCTGATCCACCTATAAGAAGTTCCTCATAGGCTTTTTCGGAAGCATCTGCTCCTTCTGCCCCCTTGACCATGGTTTTGTCGGTGCGGGGGCGGAGGTTCATGGTTTGCAAACCGCCTTTTAGCGCACCCGGCGTAATGCTGGTGATATTGTCTATAAACCTCTGGGTTCCGACTTCGGTAAGCTTCATGGATCTATCTCGGCTTATGGAAGCAAGAAAAAGCCCATCCCGGGAAAAAGCGGTTCCCAATACCCAATCGGTGTGGGCACCTTGGTAGAGCACTTGTTTGCCGCTGGATGCATCGATGGCTCTCAAAGTGTTGTCTGCGCAGCCAAAAGCAATTTTGGAACCATCCGGCGACCAGCTTATACCGTAAACAGTGTCGTAGGTGGTGGGGATGGATTGGGTGAGTTTCTTCTTGGCAACATCCCAAATTTGAATTTCGCCAAACCGACCGGGCGAGCCACCCGCAACAGCCAATTGTTTTCCATCCGGCGAAAAAGCGATGGATTCAATCCTTTCGGAAAGTCCAATTAGCCTTCCCTCTAATTTGTAATCCGCAGTCTTGTGGAGAAGAACTTCGTGATAACCGGAGATAGCCAGGTAACTGCCATCTGGTGAAAAATCCAGCGAAGTGACAACAGGGGGAAGTTTGTAAACCGGCGGATGTTCAGGGTCCACAAGAACCTGGGCGGATTTTGGGGAATCATCCTTGGCGCCTTCCTTGA
>JBEGQX010000267.1:0-7294 GCA_041180805.1 Planctomycetota bacterium | reverse complement strand
CATTTTTAGAATAGCCAGGGATAACCTGGCTATTTTTATTTCTGGGGAAGTATGCAGCGAATCTATCTTTACGAGGAGTGTACCGCCAACCCTCTAGATGCCAATAAGGGCCTTATTCAAGAATTGGCGGACGAAGGTATGGCCATGATTTTAGCTTTAGCTGAAGATTTTGGCCGAATATCTGGTGTTAAAACATGCCTGTTTATCAACACTGCACATTCAGCAAAAGTAAATCCTCCACAGGGTTGTGAACTCATCCCCGTTCAAGGGGAATTTAAACCTGATATGTTTCAAAAAAACCTTTGTGAGACTGACAAGATTGTGGTGGTGGCTCCTGAATGTGAAAGTATTTTGCATGAAAGAATAAAACAGGCTCAAAATGCAGATGCAAAAGTCCTTAATGCGAGTTTGCATTCGGTAGCTTTAACATCAAATAAACTCCAAACCGCTGAGATACTCAAAAAAGCGGGTGTATTAACCCCGCCTACTTTTTCACTAGCGGATGAAAAAGGGTTTCTAGAATTGCCTTTTCCAAGGGTTATTAAACCGATTGATGGCGCTGGAGCCGCAAATACCTTCAAGATTAAAGACGAAAAAAGCTGGAAACATGTTTCTTCTTACGGCTGCTTGCAAAACAAAGAAGCCTTTTTAGTGCAACCCTGGATCGAAGGACAACCGGGTAGTATTTGCTTCTTTTCTCATGCCGGAATAACACTCCCAATAATATCAGGGTTTCAAATAATCTCCGGTGAAGAAACTATTCAATATCAAGGTGGCAAAATGCCATTGTCTGAACATTTACATGATCGGGCCAATCGACTTGCCGGGCCAGCGTTAAAAAATTTCCCGGGCTTGGAGTACTGGGCTGGGGTCGATTTAATTTTGGGACACAACGAGAATGGTGAGGAAGATTATGTTTTGGAAATAAATCCCCGTTTAACAACCTCGTATTTAGGGGCACGCAAAGGCCTTCCAAACAACAACTTGGCAAAATTATGGCTTAATATGGAAGAAAAAGGTATCTTTTGGCCTATCGAAAGGACAATATCTTTCGACAAAAAAGGCAGTTCACTAATTCTTTGAAATAGAACAGAGATCAATATGAAATGTTTTTTGGCGAGCGTTGTTGTTGGGTTGGTTCTTTTTTCAGGTTTAATTTCGGCTTGGCAGGTAGATTTCAATGAGGATCAAAAATTAGCCAAATGGTTCGATCGATTCCTTGAGGAGGAATTCCAAAGGCGTCCGCTGGATGCAACCCGCCTCGGAGATCACAGGTGGGATCATTTGCTGGAAGTTCCCTCCAAAGAAAATCAGGCGGATTGGAACAAGCAATCAAAAGTCTCTCGTCAAACTTTGAACAAGGCTATTGATCCATCAAAGCTTTCAAAGTCTGGCCTTGTTGATTTCAAAATCATTCAGGAATATTTTGATAGGAATGAATGGCTATATGTGAACTCCAAGCCATATGTTGAAGACCCGAGAATTTATAGTGAATATATTTCAGATGCCCTGTTCCTTCCGCTGACCCAATCCACAATTAGCGAAAAAGTTATCGTGGAAAAGCTTGCTGAACGAGTAAAGAAAGTTCCGTCAGTTCTTGCGGCGGCAATGAAAAATATTCATCAACCGCACGAACCTCATCTCAAAACGGCTATTTCTCAGAATAAAGGCTCAATTCGTTTCTATAAATCGGGCATCGGTGATTTTGTTAAAAATGCTGATTCCAAAAAGCTTTTACTGGACGAAACAAACAAGGTCATACCAAACCTGGAGGCCTATCAGGATTTTCTGGAAAAAGTAAAACCAAACCCCGAGAAGGAATCCTGGCGAGTTGGAAAGAAAAAGTTTTGCGAAAAACTAGTGTCAGAGCTGATGACCGACATCTCTGCTGATGAACTTTACTCTTCCGCCTTGGGGGATATAGAGCTAGTTACCAACGAAATGTACGTTATTGCAAGGCAGTTGTGGAGCAAGCTTTTTCCCGCCACGCCTTTCCCTGCCGATACGGTTGCAAATCGCGGAATGGTGATCAGGCGGGTTTTGGAAAAGCTTGCAGATAACTCTGGCAAGCCTGACGAACTTCTCTCAGATACCAAAAAAGGTGTGGAGCAAATACGAAAGTTCATTGAGAAGGCAAATATTCTTGATTTGCCAAAACCTGATCGTTGCCAGATTGTGGAAATGCCAGAGTTTCAACGTGGAAACTCGGTGGCTTACTTAAATAATGCGCCGCCATTAGATTCAAAGGCTTCAAGTATTTATGCGATAAGTCCGCCACCTTCCAACTGGGATGAACAAACATCCCTGAGCTTTATGCGTGAATATAACCGTTACATGCTTCAGATTTTAACAATCCATGAAGCTTACCCGGGGCACTATGTTCAATTGGAATATTCAAATAGGCATCCTTCTAAAATTCGCCGGGTTTTGTCTTCAGGAGTTTTTGCCGAAGGTTGGGCGGTTTATTGTGAAAAGATGATGCTTTATGAAGGGTATGGGGAACAGGATTTAGCCCTGAGGTTGCATCAGTTGAAATGGTATTTGCGGGCAATTGCAAATTCTGTTTTGGATCACGAAATGCATTGTAAGAATATGACAGATGAGCAGGCAATGACTTTGCTTGTGGAAAAAGCCTTTCAGACAAAAGGGGAGGCTCTTGGAAAGATTATCAGGGCAAAACAGTCCTCTTGTCAGTTATCAACGTATTATGCAGGAGCTTTGTTCTTCAAAAAATTGAGAACACAGATTCAGGATAAAATGGGGAATCAATTTAAGTTAAATGAATATCACCATGCGGTGCTAAATCACGGAACCATGCCGCTGAAATTTTTGCCTGCGTTAGTTTTTGATCAGCTAAATCTGTCTAATTAGGCAGAATCAAATGGGATTGCCATGAAATTTGAATTTGTTATAGCAAGCTTATTCATGGATCTTATTTGGATGGGTCGGAAATGGTGGACATAAAACAAGTTATTGTGACGATGCTCCGAAGGGAGCGCTTGACTGCCGACTTGGATGATTCCGAATCTAAGATTTTGTTGGATTGGTTGGTGGATTCGATCGAAAGACTGGGTAAGCAATCCCTTGGGAAAAGTGTCATTGATATTGAAGTGAAAAAACTTATTGAGAAGGCCAGAGTTTTATCGAAAATCGTATGTTTGTGGAACAAAAGGAAAACGAATTCTGGTTGTTTTCAGCTGCTTGCTAGTTCAAATCTGGAAGATTGTATTCCAACACCGAATGCTACAAGCTTGGAATTATTGGAATCCTTGGTTTCCCGAACTAAGGATAAAGAGAATGAAAATTCCTCAAATCCTCAAAAAATTGCAGCCTAAGAGTTTTTACGCCCGCTTAAATATCCCAGACATCCCAATTTTACAGTTGTGGTCTGTTTATGCTGTTGTTGGAGCTTTGTATTCTTTGTTTTTTGTAACCTTTGCTTCAAGTTAACTATCTTTGGTTATTGTGCTTAGATACAATTAGTTATTGGATTGTTGAATATTTACCTTTCTTAAGGTGATTTGCTGTGAGTACCGCGCCAGAACCACAAGTTGATCCTAGAGCCTTGGACTTGGAACGCAAAAGATTAAGTCAAAGGCTTGAGGAAATCTCCAAATTATGTGATTCCGATGTTCCTCCCGGGATTTTTTACGGAGAGCTTTTAAAGAAACTCCTGGAATCATTGGCGGCACCTGTTGGAGCACTTTGGACCAAAACAACCCAGGGAAACCTGCAACTACAATATCAGATTAATCTTAAAGAAGTTGGCATAGATAAAACCGAAGAGTCCAGGGCAAGTCATGAAGAATTGCTTCGACAGGTAGTTGTGAATCCCAGGCAAGTGGTTCTCTTGCCTCACAGTGGCCTTGCTGCAGATGAACACGGCAAAACTGGCGCCGGAAATCCCACAGATTATTTGCTTTTGTTGGTTCCCATCCTTTTGAACAACCAATTAACAGGGATAATCCAGGTGTTTCAGGGTGCTGGAAGGGCTATGAATGCTGTTCCAGGGTTCATGCAATACATCTCGCTGATGGCTGATTTGGCTACTCGCTACCAGCGTAATCAGATGCTTGGTCTGATGCTTGGCCAGCAGCAGATTTGGACACAGGTGGAAAATTTTTCCCGCCAGGTGCAGGCCAGCCTTGACCCTGTGGAGGTAGCTTTTCAGGTTGCGAATGATGGTCGAAGACTTGTTAATTGCGATCGGTTGAGTGTTGGTGTTCGTTATGCAGGGAAACCAATCATAGAGGCTATTTCTGGTGCCGATGTCATTGAGCGAAGGTCCAATCTTGTACGTTTGATGCAGAAACTTGCCGTAAGGGTGGTTGAATGGGGCGAAAAGCTGGTGTTTACCGGTAACAAAGACGAAAGTTTGCCCCCGAAAATACTGGAAGCTCTTGATGCCTACCTTGCGGAAAGCGGTAGTAAGTTGCTGGTGGCTTTGCCTTTAAAGGATGACCGCGATAAGGATAAGAAAAAGCCCTATCGTTCCATCCTTATTATGGAATCCTTTGACCCACCGGCGGATCCCCAGCAGATGATTGCAAGGTTGGATGTTGTTGGACGGCATTCTTGCCCGGCTTTGTACAACTCCATCCAGCATAAGCGGATACCCATGCGCTTTTTGTGGATGCCCATTGCCAAGTTGCAGGAAGGCCTTGGTGGTGCTGCCAAGGCTATTGCTGTGGCTGTTGCATTTGGGATAGTCCTTTTGCTCGCTTTACTTTGGTTTGTTCCCTATCCGCTCAAGATGGATAGTGTTGGGCATTTGCAGCCTGAAATTAAGCGCAAGCTTTACTCTCCAGTGGAAGGAATTGTCAAAGAGCTTGCTGTGCAGCCCGGCGAACTTGTTTCGGAAAATCGGTCTCTTGGGGTGATGCATGACGCCCAGTTAGAAAAGGAAATCCGCACCTATCGCAAGGATATCCAATACGCGAACAGGGATTCGCTGATGTGGGAACAACGGTCCAACAAAGGCAACGAGACAGAAAGGCTTTCCAGTCTGGTTGAGGCTGAAAAAGCCAAGATATTGCGCCAAAGTAAGGAAAAAGAATTGGAGTCCCTTATAAAGCGGGCGAACGCAGATTCTCAGCCTAACAGGGAGGGTTTTTTCTTTCTGAAAGCACCTAATTTTACCGCCCAAGAAAATCTTAAGGTTGGTAAGAAGGAATGGATGGTCCTTAGTACCGCTTTTCAGGAAAGTTTGACAAATCGGGCAGTAAAACCATCTGAGGAATTGTTGCGTTTGGGGGCGGTCGATGGGCCTTGGGAGTTGGAATTAAAAATTCCCCAGGAGCATATTGGTCAGGTCTTAAGAGGGTTCGAGCGACTCAATACGGATGAGCTCGATGTGATATTTATCGTTCGAAGTGATCCCACAAGAAAATTTATGGGTAAATTGCCCAGATCGAAGGTTGGTGGCGAGGCAACACCGGAAAAAACGGATGGAATGGAAGCTGCTCCCGTGGTTACCGCCTCGGTGAGGCTTAATGGAAATGGAATTCCGGTAGAGTATGTATTGCCCAAAGAGTTGTTGCTAACTGGCACCGATGTCCATGCAAAAATCCTTTGTGGTAACGAAAGAATGGGGTATTCCCTGTTTTATGGTTTGTGGGAATTCTTCTACGAGAAAGTTGTTTTCTTCTTTTAAAGATTAAATCGCTTGATTGGCATCAAGTATAGAATTGATTATCGCCTGTTTAGGAGATAGCCATGTTTCGCTGGATTGTGATTCCTATTCTGATGATTTTGATTGGTGGCCTGGTAATAAATGAAATTAATAAAGCCACTGCAACCAAGGTTGTGGCTTCCCAGGTGCCTGTTGTCATAGAAAAACAGCCGGTATCAAACCAGTCAAGTGTTACCGGAGTTGTTGAAATTTTCGGATCAAAGACCGATGGCCCTGTGATCACTCCTGCAGGCAAGCCACTGGCTTTTCAGCCGCTTGTGATTTCTAACGCGAGAATTAACGCTGTTGAAAGGCAGGAAATTCCCAGTGAAAAGGAAGGTAAGCTTCTTTTTGTCGGAACTGATGTGAAACCAAACCGCGATGTTCCTACCAAAGATCAATTTCAGCTAAGAATTGGTTATTTATTGGTGGAAATTGAAAAAGATGAACAGGTCCCATCCACCAATATTATCAAAGTCCCTTCCCGTCCGGAAAAAATCTACCGGCGTTGGAAAGAAGGCGACCCTTTGGCCCCTAGTAAAGTTTATTTGGATTATGAAAACAAAACTTTCTTTAAATTGGAAGTTGGCGATGAGGTTAATGAAGGTCAATTGGTTGGTTTGGTGAATCCTGTGCTTGCTTTGGATGATCTTAGCATTCGAGCCGCAAAATTGGATGCCAGTGAAGCAGATCGGCGCGCCAGTGAAAAAACAAGGGATGAAGCCCACAAGCGTTTTCAGCAGCAGGCTTTGTTGAGGCAGAAAGGCGCAGGTTCAGAAGAGGATTATCGTTCTGCTGAGCTTTTCTGGAGAAGGTATATTGAAGAAGAACTTGGAAAGGCGTCCTTGGTGGTTCAATCTCAGCGGGAATTAAGTGCCTCCGTTACTACCCTGAAAATGCATGAAATACGGTCTACCATTCCAGGTGTTATCAAGGCGATTTACAAAAGCCGTGGTGAGGCTATTAAAAATCTAGAACCTGTTTTGCAGGTTCAAAATAGAAACCGTCTTCGTGTTGAGGGCTTGGTGGAAATCCAGGACTCCAGGGCGATTCAAAGAGATTCCAAAGTTATTGTGGAGCCATCGCAGCCGGAACAGCCAAAGCTTGTTTTGCGTGGGCATTTGCTGGATGTTTCCTGTGTGAGCGTATGCAAGGGTGATTCAATTATAATTCTTTCAGGGAGCGAGGATCAAACCGTACGAGGTTGGAGTGCATCGAATGGAGACCAACTTTGGTACATGCCGTTTAAGTCGCATGTAAAGGCCCTTGCCAACAATCAGGGAAAGAATGCCGTTTGTGCGGTTGGATTGGCGGATGGGTCATTGGTCTTTTTCAACCCTCATCAAATCAAAGAACCGGTTCGAGAGTGCCGTGGCGGCAGGCATAATGGGAATGTAAATTCTGTGCTTGTTACAAATGATGGTGAATATGCCATTTCCTGCGGGGATGACCGGTTGATGTATGTTTGGAAGACATCAAATGGGGAAATGGTTCAAAAGTTTGAGTCTGCGCACAAATCATCCATAACTTCGTTGTCCTGGGCAGGTGCCAACCAGATTATTTCCGATGGTCGGGATAATGCAATTTATTTGTGGCCATTTGAAAATGGGAAGATTTCTCAGC
>JBEGQX010000266.1:0-4967 GCA_041180805.1 Planctomycetota bacterium | reverse complement strand
ACTTGGTCGCCAGATAATCCAGTAATTCGGGGTGGGTGGGTCTTTCCCCCTGGGAGCCAAAATCCTCCGGAGTGTTAACCAGCCCATTTCCAAAAATCTCGTCCCACCAACGATTGACAACCACCCTCGCTACCAGGGGGTTTTCCCTGCTTACCAGCCACCGGGCCAGTGTAAGCCGTTTTGGCACAGACCCTGCCGGCCCCAATGGATGCAATGAAACTGGCGTGGCTGGATCAACTTTCTGGGCGGGGTTTCGGAAATCGCCACGGGTGAACATGCTGGTGGTTCTTGGCTTTGCCAACTCCACCATCACCTGTGATGTGGCATTGTTGGAATCCTTGCCGCTTTCCATTTTGTTAATTTTCGCCTGAAGCGAAATACAAGTCGCATCCGACTGCGCCCGATAGTTGGTGACCTGTTCATGCTGGCTGGCATTCCTGCCAGCAAAGGGAATCTTTAAGATGTTTACCAGTTCAGGCGCGATAGCGGTTGCGTCTGCCTCACCCAAAATGGCGTTCAGCCGCAGCCGACCAATCGTACGGGCCGACCCATAGTTTTGAACCAGCGTAAATTGCAGTTCCATGCCGTTTTCTGAACCCAACGGCCGGTCGGTCTCGAACACCGCCCAGTGTGGTTGATGAAATTTTGGATTGATAGCCCAGGCCGTGGTGGGGTCCTCGTCAATCGCACCGACAACATCAAAATTCTTCTGCGAAAAATCCGCCTTTGCCTTCACCAGACGAACCTTTTCCCCCTTCACTCCTTTGGAAACCTGATGCACTTCCAGGGTGTTCAAGACAAAATTCGGCCTGTTGGCATCGCCTCTTCCGGGGCCCTTGCCCGGAAGCGAATCATCCGTCAGGGCTTCAAGCTTGAAACCACGAATACCTTGCAGTTTCGTATGCACCCGGATGGTATAGGTATCCTTGTCAGGCGCATCACCACTTAGCAAAACCGAATGATCCGAAAGGATCTGATGGGTGGCACCACCCTGCGATTCAAAATCGCTTATGGGCAGCACCACGCTGCCGAAACTTTTTCCAGCTTGAGAAAGAATTTTTTTCTCCCAACCCTCATCGTAAAAGGAAAGGTTCTTTCTCCGACCATCCAACTCTTTTTGAAGATCGGCAATATCCTTGGAATGGTTTGTTGACGCATTCAGCTTGACGGAAGGCCCCTGAAAACGGATGGAACCCGGCACACGGGGGTTGGCTCTGTCCGCCTCCAGTTCGGTGTTGTTGAAGAACGCAAACAGGCCGTAGTAATCCTTTTGGGTAAAAGGATCATACTTGTGATCATGGCACTGCGCACATTCCAATGTGGTTCCCAACCAGACCATGCCCAGAGTGTTCACCCGGTCAAACACCTGGTTCACCCGGGTTTCCTCGGGGTCGCTGCCAGCTTCCACATTGGTTGGGGTATTTCGGTTGAATCCCGTGGCTATCTTCTGTTCCAGCGTTGGGTTGGGTAACAAATCTCCAGCCAATTGTTCGATGCTGAACTGGTCAAACGGCATATCATTGTTCAGGGCACGCACTACCCAGTCGCGCCAAGCCCAAAGGTCCCGGAAATCATCCCTCTGAAAACCATGGGAATCAGCGTAGCGAGCATAGTCCAGCCATGGCCTGGCCCACTTCACCCCGAATTGGTTTGATGCAAGCAGGCGATCCACCAGCTTTTCGTAGGCTTGGGGATCTTTGTCTTTTAAGAACGCTTCCACTTCAGAGGGGTTGGGTGGTAAACCTACAAGATCCAGATATACCCTGCGAACCAGCGTGCTGGTATCTGCCGCAGGCGAAGGCTTCAAGCCTTCTTTCTCAAGACGAGCCAGCACATAATGATCGATCTCATTTTTTGGCCAGGAAGGGTCGCGCAACTTCGGCAAATCAGCAATTTTGGGTGCTTCGTAGGCCCAATGACGAGCATGAGTGTTTTTCCCCGGCCACTTCGCCCCACCTAAAATCCACTCCCTCAGCAAGGCAACCTCGGCGGGTTTCAGCGGTTCACCCCGCGGAGGCATTCTTTCCGCATCGGATTTGGGCAGCATCACCCTACGCAGCAACTCACTCTTATCCGGGTTCTTGGCATCCACCAATCTTCCGGAGGCACCACCACGCTGGAAATGCTCCTGCGTATCGAGCCGAAGTTTCCCTTTTTGCCGGCTTTCACCATGGCATTCAAAGCAGGACTTTTTCAAAACTTGCCATGCATCGGCAGATACATCCGCATGTGCTGGCAAGCTTAAAACAGCCTGAATCACAATTCCAAAGATCATTCCCAACAGGATTCGAACTTTTTGCCACCGCATGGGTCTGCTTTTCTTCCGGGCAGGGTTTTCTTGAAGCCAGTGTGAATCATAACAAATCCAATATCAGTTTGAATGGAAAACACCTGCCAGCCCACCAACCCTTTTCATGGATTTTGGCGCTGTCTGGGTTTATGATTGATTGCTCTGGCTATGAGTACTCCAAGGCGGGATCCACATGCCTTATTCGCAGGTTCTTCGGAATGAACGCTTTGTCTTTGCGGACCTGCGGGAACTGCTGGCTAAATCAAGCGAATCTAAATCGGGCGATCTTCTTGCAGGCATTGCAGCAACCAGTGAAAGAGAACGCATTGCCGCCAAGATGGCAATAGCTGATGTTCCTTTGCAGGCTTTCCTTAAGCAACCGGTAATTGACCCGGAAATAGACGATGTAAGCAGGTTAATTCTGGATCATCACCCATCAGAAGCTTTTCAGGCTTTTGCCAGTATGACCATCGGGGAACTTCGGGAATGGATGCTTCAGCGGCTCTCACAGCCCAGCCCTTACGATGAACTAAAAAACATCCTAACCCCCGAAATGGTATCCGCCCTGACCCGGGTTCTTTCTAACAAGGAACTGGTGGCGTTAGCTTCGAAGATTCGCAACATCACCCGCTGCCGTAACACCATTGGCCTACCCGGAACACTTGGGGTGAGAATCCAGCCAAATCACCCAACCGATAATTTAAAGGGAATCATCGCCTCTTCCATGGATGGAATAATGCTGGGCTCTGGTGATGCCGTGATAGGAGTGAACCCTGCGGTGGAATCCGTGGAAAGTGTGGCGGGCATCCTGAAAACCATCGATATGCTGATTACCGAACTACAGATTCCCACACAGGGTTGTTGTCTGGCCCATGTAACCACGCAGATGGAAGCCATGCGCCGGGGCGCACCGGTGGATCTTTTGTTTCAATCCATTGGTGGAACGCAAAAAACCAATGAAAGCTTCGGCATATCTCTCTCCATGCTGCACGAGGCACGCGAACAAACGCTGGAACAGCACTCCAAAAGAAATGTGAATTGGGTCGGAAGACAGGTCATGTATTTCGAGACCGGCCAAGGCAGCTCCTTAAGCGCACAAGCCCATCATGGAATCGACCAAACCACGCTAGAGGCACGGGCCTATGGCTTGGCGAAAGTCTTCGATCCGTTTCTAGTCAATAGTGTGGTAGGTTTCATAGGGCCAGAATACCTGTTTGATGAACGGCAGATCACCCGTGCAGGGTTGGAGGACCATTTCATGGGCAAGCTGCTTGGCCTGCCCATGGGCGTGGACATCTGCTTTACGAATCATGCCGAGGCGGATCACAACTCGCTGGATAACCTCTTAATACTATTGGCAAACGCGGGGGTGAATTACATCATGGGTGTCCCGCAAGGCGATGATGTGATGTTGGGCTACCAAAGCACCAGTTTTCACGATGCCGCCATGGTAAAAGGCATGCTGGGCCTTCAGGCTGCGCCCGAATTTCAGGTCTGGCTGGAACAACAGGGCATTTGCAGAGGCAGCCAGCTACTGGGCAGCACCGGACTGACTGAAAAAATGACAAGACTTCTGGGGTACATGGAATGACACTGTTTGACGATAGGCCGGAAACATCGGATGAGGCCACGCTTGAACGCATGGGTTACGAGCAGGAGCTTTCAAGATCCTTCAGCCCGTTTGCAAATTACGCCCTTTCCCTTTCCATCATTTGCATTCTTTCCGGTGGTATCACATCGTTTCACATTGGATATTGTGCGCTTGGTCCCGCGGCGATAGGTATCGGTTGGCCCTTTGCCGTTCTATTTTCCCTGTCAGTTGCAGCCAGCATGTCTCAAATTGCCTCGGCGTTCCCCACAGCGGGTGGTTTGTATCACTGGGGGGCTCTGCTTGGCGGGCGCACCTTCGGCTGGGTCACCGCTTGGTTCAACCTGGCCGGTTTGGTTACCGTTCTGGCAGCCATCAATGTGGGCACCTGGAGATTTCTGGTAAGCAGCTTTCTGGATGGCAATGACCCCGGTGACCTTGTTCAAATGGTGGCCGTCGGGGTGATTACCGCAACCCAGTTGGGAATCAACCTCATGGGTGGCAGGATAGTGGGTGGTGCCACCACCTTCAGTGGTTACTGGATTCTTGGGGTATCCATCCTTCTGATTGTTTTGCTGCTGGGGTTTGGTGGGCCGGTTCATCCAGAAAGGCTCTTTCAATTCCAGAACTTCAGCGGATTGCCCAAGGGTGAAAGCGCGGTATGGCCTGTGACCGAATCGCTAAGCTGGTTGTTCATGCTTTCGTTACTGCTACCGGCATACACCATCACCGGTTTTGATGGTTCTGCCCATGCTTCCGAAGAGACAGTGGATGCTGCTCGCACAGTACCCAAGGCTATCCTACAGGCGGTGATAGTTTCTGGAATTGCAGGCTGGGTGCTACTTGGCGCTGCGGTGCTTGCCATTGATGATACCCACCAGATAGCCTGCCAGGGGGAAAGGGCCTTTGTGGCCATCGTTGAAGAATCCCTTCCTGGCTGGATGCACGACCCCTGTTTTCTGATGATCTTCCTAGCGCAGTACTTGTGCGGCATGGCAACCGTTACCTCGGCATCCCGCATGACCTACGCTTTTGCAAGGGATGGCGGACTTCCCTTTTCCGGATGGTTTCGGAAAGTTTCCACCCGCA
>JBEGQX010000265.1:0-3015 GCA_041180805.1 Planctomycetota bacterium | reverse complement strand
CATCCAAAAGCAGACTCTGCTCAGGGAGGGCGACAACCTTTCCGTTGGTCCTGTGGTTTTCAAGATAGTCATTCCAACCTCGGTGGCGGAACCAATCCGAGGGCCATCATCTTCCAAGCCAGTACCTGCAAGCGATTCAGACATTCTCAGCGTGCTTGAACCCAAGACCATGGAAGACATTGATGTGGAAAGTGGGGATGATATTTTTGCCCTGCAGGATGATGAATCTCAGAATACAGTGAAACCAAAACCCAGAAGAAACAAGACCCAGGTTGGTTCCAACGAGTTCAAGGAAGTGAACGGGGATGTGATTCCACCCTTGCCGGATGATGAGGATCTTTCCCTGAAATTGGGTGATGGTAAAGACTTGCGAGATATTCTTTCGCAGTTGGAATCCCTGGAGGAAGATTAAGCTTCAGGTGGCTTTGAGTTTTCTCAACCGGGCAAGATACATTACCGGCATCAGTAGCAATAAAATCCAAAATCCTGTGTTGCCTGCAACTCCGCTTGCCAGAATCGCGTCCAGCCAGATCATTTTTCTAAGGCAGGAGACGACCGCCTTCTGCACCATGTCCGGTGTTGGCTTCCGAATTGCCTCCAGCAAAGGTTTGAAAATAATTATTCCCAACCCTGTCGCCAGGTAAGGATAAAACCAGGGGGCTTGAATCGGTCCGTTGATGCTGGATGGCACAATCATGGCAATGACCATGGATCCCGCGATGATAGCCGCTGCAAAAATCAGGCTGGTTCGGGAACTGATGGTGTGCTCTTCCCGCGCAAACAGCGTTATGCCGCAAACATAAACCCCGACAACAATGGCTTGCATCCATGCGGTTTCGGTTATCAGGGGTGAGACAGCAGCCCAACCCAACAGCACATTCAACGCCCTGCAGGATCCCATCAGCATGGGACCTATCGGAAGATTTTTTCCGGCGGCATCGTAGGCGAAAATCATCACGATAAGCGCCAAAGTGATGCCTGCTGACAAACCGGAATATTGATGCAGCCATTCCACAACTAGAATCAGCACAAAGGCTGCCACCATGAGAAGGCATGCAAATCGCATGGCGGCGGATTTGCTGACTCTGCCAGAGGGGATCGGCCTTTCGGGGCGTTCACGCTTATCAAGGCTGGCATCGAAATAATCATTCCATGCCATGCCGGAGGAATATAAAAGAGCCGATGCCATCAATGTCAGTAGAAAGGAAGGGATCGATTCCCGATTCAAGCCCGCAGAAATCGCACCCAGACAGATGTTTCCCAACGCCGAGGGAAGGTTTGGCAGACGTATAAGTTCCAGATAGGCGCGCATGCAATGGCTTCATGAAAAAGAAAAGCCCCGCAGGCGATCGCGGGGCATTGGTTATCAAAAGATTTAGGTTACTTTTTATCGTCTTTCTTTTCTTCCTTTTTGGTCTCGTCTTTTTTCTCTGTCTTGGTTTCTTTCTTTTTCCCTTCCTTTTTGGTTTCAGCTTTCTTGTCGTCTTTCTTTGCTTCTTTTTTGGTGTCCTTCTTCATGTCTTTCTTGGGTTCTTCCTTGGGAGGGTCGGGAAGTTTGATATCATCGTAGCCAAGGTTGGCATCCACGCCCGCAACAGATTTCTTCAGGCTATCCACTCCCTGCTTGGTGGCCTTGGTTTGCCACAGGAAAAGCTTCTTCAGTTTCTTCATGCCTGCAAGCTGGTTCAAGCCGGCATCGGTCACTGCGGTACCGTAAAGGTTTAGGTATTCAAGATTGGTAAGGCCCTTGAGTTCCTCCAACCCTTTGTCTGTGATCTTGGTCTTTTCCAGATGCAAATGAGTAAGGGAATTCATGCCTTTCAGGTGAGCCAGCATGGGATCGGTAACAGGCTGGTTGCGAAGGTTCAATCGAACAACGCCTTTGAGTTCCTTCAATGGCAGTAGCTGGGCATCGCCGAATTTCTCATCGGGCTGCAGATAGGAAATGTCCAGATGGTTATCATTCTGTGCAACTTCCTGAACCAGGGCCCCCATCTTGCGTAAAGATTCCATGGCTTTCAGTTCCGCGGGGGTTCGCTGCGGTGCCTTTTCTTTTTCCTGCGCACCGACAAGACTGCTGATGGACAACACAAGGAAAGCAAAACCCAGAAAGCGCATGATCGTTGCTCCATTTTGGAAGATTCTAGTTCGGCAGACTGCCTTGCATTGAAGCACAGTCAGCCCATGGTAAGAACTTGTTTATAAGGTCTGAATGGCTGTAGTGCAAGAAATAAGATTTGTGGAACCTGCCAGGCTGGTAAGCGAAAAAATACATGTGATGATCATGCATCCAAGGTCAGCGCTCTTAAACAAGGTGTCTAAGTTGAAAAAGAAGGAAACCGAGGGAATAGTAGAAATGCACTGGGTGTGGTTGAAAGTCATAACCCTATACATGCAAAAGGAATAAGGAAAACACTAGGAGTGATTTTGACAGGGTTGATGAAATCATGTATACTGTACAAAAGTATATTTCATCGGCTACCTATGATTAGAATGAACACCATGGAACCATGTGATACACCAACAAATTTTGAAGCGGGTTTGATATCCGCTGTGCCACAGGCCAAGAATAAACTCGGGTGCTGCCCCCTTTGTAGCGGTGACCTTTGTGTCCTTGGCGGGTTCTCCAAGTGTTCTCGATGTGGCTTTGCGATTTGTCAGGGGTGTGGCGACTCGATTGGTTACCAGGATGGTTTTTGTCACGATTTGGCAGACTAATTCAAGGAGGAAACAATGTTGGTTCTTACCAGGAAAGAGGGAGAGAAGATTCACATTGGCAAGGATATTGTCCTTACAGTGCTTGAAGTGAAAGGTAATCGAATCCGTATCGGCGTGGAAGCGCCTTCCAACCTTTCCGTGCTTCGAGGCGAACTGGTTGTGGATGCCCAGTCTGGTTCCCCGGCGGCAAATCCTGCCGACAAACCAGTCTCCAACCCAACCACCTTGGTGTTGGGTGGGGCTCACCAAAATAATTAGTCTTTTGCCAGTTCTCTGCAAGCTTCCGCAAGTTCTCGC
>JBEGQX010000264.1:0-3361 GCA_041180805.1 Planctomycetota bacterium | reverse complement strand
AAGAAGTTGAACGTTATGTTGCAAGCCACAAGCTTGAGTCGATGGGAATTAAGATTGACTCTCTGACTGAATCCCAGAAAAAGTACATGACGGGCTGGGAACACGGAACATAATTTCTTGGTAAGAATGGTTAAAACCATAAACCCCGGGTTTCATATCCGGGGTTTTTTAATGATTTCACCTTAAAACCTATTGAATTCTGTCAACCAATATGCTGAATTAAAGGAATAATCTTAATCCGGAGCATGTTTTGCACTTTATTATTCGTTCCATTCCAAATTTATTCACCTTGGGAAATGCCATTTGCGGTTTTTCATCAATAGTTATTGCTTCAAAAATTGATTTCACAAATCCTAACCTTCAATTTTCAACCATTCCCCTGGCATGGTCCGCAAGCATGATTTTTCTGGCCATGCTTTTTGATGTTCTGGATGGCATGTTGGCAAGACTCGCCAAAGTATCAAGTGATTTTGGAGGTCAATTAGACAGTCTTTGCGATGCGATTAGCTTTGGGGCTGCACCCGCCTTTATTATCTTGAAATTGGGAACCGACTTGGAAAATCCCGCATTTCGAAATATTCATGCTGGCCTTGCGGGACTATTCATGGCTTGTGCAATCATACGCCTTGCAAAATACAACATTGAAACCCCGGTGGAAACCTCCGCTTTCAAAAGATTCAAGGGCCTTCCCTCTCCTGCTGCTGCAGGCTGTGTGGCTACTATCGCACTTTTAAAATCTTTCGAACCTGGGGACCTTGGCTTATTTCAAAACATTAGTTTTTCAAACTTTATAAACATTTGGTTGATAGCAGGGTCATTTTGTGCGGCTCTTCTTATGGTATCCCCTTTTTCGTATGCACACCTAACCAAACATCTTCTGAAAAAGAAGAATATCCCCTTAATTTTGCTTGGACTTTTTTGTGCAGTTCCAGTTTTCTTATACTCCCCCGCTCTTCTGGCATTCATGGTCTTTTGGATTTATGCATTAAATGCGCCCAGTCGCCAAGTGCTTCACCTTGCTTTTCGAAGAAATAGCATGGATTCTGCAAGATCTAACCTCGATGAAATTTCTCGCAAGCGATAACAAACCCAATCATGTTCACCGGCATAGTTGAATCCACCGGAATCGTTTTAGCCAATTCCCCGAAAGGATTGGGAAATTCGTTAGAATTGAATGCCAGAGGATTTTTTGAAAAGGTAAAAATTGGCGGCAGTGTCGCGGTAAATGGAGTTTGCCTTACGTTGGTCAAAAAAAACACCAACAAAGGTTATTTTGATGTCAGCCCGGAAACCCTTTCAAAAACAAACCTCTTTTCCCTAAAAACCGGGCAATTAATCAATCTGGAAAGACCTGTAAATGCGCTTACAGATTTTAGCGGTCATTTCGTGCAGGGTCATGTTGATTGCACATGCGAACTGTTAGAAGTTTGCTCTGAGGGGGAATGGAAGGTTTACTGGTTCGAAATACCCAAAAACATAAAAAACTTCCTGGTTGCAAAAGGTTCCGTTTGCATGGATGGAGTAAGCCTCACGGTGGCCGAATTAAAAACAAGGAAATTCAGTGTGGCCCTGATTCCACACACTTTGGAAATAACCACCCTTCGATTAAAGCAACCAGGGGATATCTTGAATATTGAAGCGGACATGCTTGCAAAATATGCATACAACGCCTGCCTTCCCTACATAAAGAAAACAAAATCATAATGATGCAAGAACTTCCAGCAAGACAAACCCAGTCCTATCTTTCCAATCTTTTAAGATCCAGAAATATTTGGCCAAAAAATAAACTTGGTCAAAACTTTCTCATTGACCTTAATCTGATGGGTCTTGTTATTCAGGCGGCAGAATTAACTCCTGAAGATGTGGTGCTTGAGGTTGGCAGCGGCACTGGTAGTCTAACCAATATGCTCCTTGCAAACGCAAGGTCTGTTATCAGTGTTGAGGTGGACCCTAATTTCCAAAGATTGACGGAAGAGTCGGTGCTTCACCACCCTAATTTTACTTTAATCAAATCGGATGTTTTAAAAGGCAAAAACCAGATTCAACCAATAGTTATTGATACAATTCAGAAGCGTTTGAAGGAATTCAACACCGCGAAATTCAAGCTGGTTGCAAATCTACCTTATGCAGTGGCAACTCCGGTGATTTCAAACCTTATGATAGGCGATTTGGTTCCCGAAAGAATCGTGGGAATGGTCCAATACGAAATCGCTGAGAAATTTATCAGTCAGCCCGGTTCAAAGGAATATGGAGCCCTGGCCGTTCTAGCCCAAAGCTTATCCAGAATTGAAATCGTAAGAAAAATTCCCCCCTCCGCATTCTGGCCAAGGCCAAAAGTTGATTCCGCAATCATTCGTATTCAACCGGACGAACAACTCAGGGGGAAATTGGATTTCCCCACACCGGCAGGCATAACAGGGGTACAGGTTTTCAGGTTTTTTCTTAGAGATCTTTATGCTCATCGAAGAAAAAATCTTCGTGGCGCAATCTTATCCATGCAAGATAATGCATGGACAAAAGAAGAAGTTGATCAAAAGCTTTTAAAGCTAAATATTCCGGGAAATGAAAGAGCTGAAGTCCTGTCGATTGAACAACATCAGTCCCTTTGCAAAGAATTCATGGCTGGGCATAAACAGATCAAGCATCCGGACTGATTCTGAGTTGCCGTATTTTCAAATGAATTTTTTGAAGGCAATTGGTAGTTTCATTTTCATTCTTAGTGGATGCAGCTTCCTTAAGTTTGACTGCCTCTTGATTAAGCTCTGTTGAAATATCAATGAATGATTTTTTTTGGTTTTCAGGGATATCCGAGGTTTTGGATATCAGTCGTGAAGTCTGTTCAAGACTTTTTGCTGCATCCTCCAAGCCTTTCCAATTATTGACAAAAAAAGCTTCCGTGGCAAAGGAAGCCTGATTTCTCGCACGATCCATCAGTTCCGGGAAAGCTGGTATTGGGGCAGATTCAGGAAGAATTTGCACAGATGCGGCTTTTTCAGGCGTCGCCTGGCAGCCAATCAAGGCAAACATTAAGAGGTAACTTAAAAATCTCATTAGATGGAACCCTTGGTACAAGGGTATTCTACCATCTTCCATTCGGGCCGTAAGTTTCTATGTAAGTTTTTGGCGCATAATTTTGACTACCTTCAGGCAAAGCAATCAAATCCCTACCCCTGCGTTTTTGTTCATCAATGTTATAAGAAGGATTATCAATTTGCTCGGGATGTTCGCGGTGGTACCTGGGCCCTTCAACATTTCTACAACCGGAAATTAGGGCAAAAAACACGAGAATAGCTATTTTTGATCTCATATCTTTACCCATCCTACCCATTTGGCCCTTAAGGTATTCTTAAGAAGTCCGACA
>JBEGQX010000263.1:0-3556 GCA_041180805.1 Planctomycetota bacterium | reverse complement strand
TGGTGCTGCTATACCATTGGCTGGAGGGTTAGCTTCTTTCACCACAAGTAGTCTTACAGGTGGTAGGCATGTAATTACCGCAAATTACCTTGGGGCACCTGACAATCTGTTTACGCAATATTTTGCTCCCTCAACAGATTCGGTTTCTCAAGCTATTCAAGGGACCAGCAATCTCATTGTCACCGGTACCAACACTGGCGGTGGCCCCCAGGTTAATGTCTACAATCAGCAAAACGGTTTGATAAAGAGTTTCTTCGCCTTTGCGCCGGAGTTCACAGGTGGGGTACGAGTTGCCTCTGGTGATGTTACCGGAGACAGTATTGCGGATGTGGTAGTTGCCGCTGGCCCTGGCGGTGGCCCCCAAGTGAATGTGTATGATGGTGCCAATAACTTCAACCTCATCAGAAGTTTTTACGCTTATGATCCATCCTTCCCCGATGGTATCTATGTCGCTGTGGGCGATGTGAATGGTGATGGATTTGGAGATATAATCACCGGCGCTGGTGCGGGTGGCGGTCCCCATGTCCAGGTGTTTAGCGGGGCAAACTATTCCAATATAGCCAGCTTCTTTGCTTTTGAACCGACCTTCACGGGTGGTGTTAGCGTTGCTGGTGGTGATGTGAATGGTGATGGTTATGTGGATGTGGTGATTGGAGCAGGCCCAGGTGGTGGCCCCAGGGTTCTGGCTTTCAGTGGAGAACAACTCGCCCAATCGGGTTCATTGGTTGCCTTGGCCAACTTCTGGGCGTTTGATGTTGGGGTGAATCGCGGAGTGTTCGTAGCCGCTGGTGACTACAATGGTGACATTGTGAGTGACATAGTGGTTGCAGCCGGTCCTGGCGGTGGCCCCCATGTGAAAGTCTTTAATGGTTCTGGCACGAACTTGATTGATAATTTCTTTGCCTATGACATCAATTTTGCTGGTGGCGTGGTAGTGGCACTGGCGGATATTGAAAATGACGGACAGGCAGAAATTGTTACCGGGCCATTTACCAACGGTGGGCCGGATGTGAGAGTCTTCAAATACTTACAAGGTATTGAATACTACTTCTGGGCCTATGATCCTAACTATAACGCCGGTATTTATGTGGGCTAATCAGAATTAGTGAAATTTAAACAGGCTGGGCTATTGCCCAGCCTGTTTAAATTTTCCAAGAAGGTGTTTGTCGAACCAATCCGCAAAAAGTTCTAGGTCTTTCTCCATGTTTAGCCAACCATGAACGGCACCTTTTCGGGTGTCCAATTCAGCGATAGCACCCATTTCTTTCATTTTTGCCAGGAAAACTTCTGCCTGCTGAATGGAAACAAGTTTGTCCTGGTCGCCATGAATGATAAGAGTTGGGGCGGATTTGGAATTTACATGGGTAATAGGGGAAATGGCAGTGCCAATCTTTCTTCTTTCCCCTGGATCTTCCACTGGCTCAAACTGTTTTTTCTTTTCATTGAAAGTCACAAAATCAAACGGAGCCACAATGTTTGGAATTGCCTGAGGTCCGCGTCCGAGTTGTTCCAAACCTTTTTGACCCCAATTTAGAAAATCAGTGGGTGGAAAAAAGCAGGCAACAGCGTTTGCGCCGCTGCCCTGACGCATAACGGGATCTTTGCTTTTAGGGTCGCCCATTTGACCGGAAACGCCCATCATCAAGGATAGATGGCCCCCGGCAGATCCACCGGTGATACCAATTTTTTCAGGATTGATGCCATACTCGGTGGCCTTGGATCTTATAAATCTTGTTGCCAAATGCAGGTCCTCAATGGCTTCTGGAATGGTAAACCTTGGTTGACTGCCATGGACAACCTGAAAAACAGTGTAACCCCGATTCGTGAATGGCTTTGCTCGGGCCTCAGAAATTGCAGCAGGGTTGGAAAACCAACCACCACTAATCACAATTACCACAGCGGCACCATTTGGCTTGACGGTTGGCTTGAAAACATCCATGGTTAAAGCCAGTCCATACCTTCTTCCGTAAACCACATCTTTCTGGTGAATGGTTTCCGCTGCAAATGTGAAACCTGAAATGAATATAACAACCAAACTTAGAAGCTTTTTTGGCATGGCTCTAAGGCTCGAATTTAGGGATTAGATTAGAATAAAAAGAAGTGCTGGAGGTGGGACTTGAACCCACATGCCCTTACGGGCGCCACCCCCTCAAGATGGTGTGTCTGCCAATTCCACCACTCCAGCAGATTAATTATTGTAAGTATGGTACTTATGGGCCAGAAATCAAGGGGCTGCAGGGGGATTTTAATCAGGAAAAACCATGCGAACCGGCATGGTAAAAAGCTTCCGAAGTCTGCCATCCAAAGGAATACTTTGAATTTCCTCGCCAGCCTCATTAATTTCCGAAAGATTTTGAACAGCTCTGTTTCCCATTAAAAGATTGCCATTCGGAAGTGCCTGAAATGAAAGATATGATGAAGTAGTTATTCCCTTTCCCGTTTGAAGTTTGAATGATTTAACAATTTTACCTGATGTTGTGTATTCCCGAATTTCCTGGGAGATTGGCTCTGCAATCAAAAAAGTATCGTTCCCGGTTGGTTCTATGGGTTGGAAAGTGGAGAGTTTCCCCAAGTTTTCCCATCGATATTTGGCATTTGCGGTGTTGCTTCGGTCAAAAACAAGAAGTTCACCCTTTTTGGTAATGGCGACTAATTCTCCGTTTGGGGTGCAAATTGCAGATCCCACATCCTGGCCCAGGGTGATTTTCGAAACTGGTTTAAGTTCAAAATCGGTTTCCCAGACTTCTGGTGCGCCTACTAAATGCCTTTTGCCTTTGGAATCAAGCCCAATAAAAGTGAAATTCCTCTCCAGATTAGATCTTTCAATCAATTCCCCCTGGATCGTCCATATGGCAATGGAGGTACCTTGTTCCCTGGCAATAAATCGGGAATGATCCACCGCAGTGATACTGTTGAGGTAATTACCGGCAGAAAATAATGTTTTAGTGGAGCCATCCGGGCGCACCTCGATTATCTTGCCTTGATTCGCACTCAAATCCATGGCCGATGCCAACACTCGGGTCGCTTTGATGCTAGAATTTTTTGGAAAATCAAATTTGGGTTGTGCCTTATTCCACCACCCTGAAAATTCTTCCACAAACAGAGTTAACTTCCTTTGTTTTTGCCTGATGTTTTTGAAGTTGTTGTCCGTTCCAGCCAAAGAGCAAAGAAGATTTGCAGCTTGCCACCCAGCATATGGTGGGAGATTAGGCAATGCCTCAACAATAAGGTCCACCCCCTGCTTGATTTGGGATTGCACCATTGCGTAACCAAGATTGAGTTTCACAAAGGGGGTTAGATTATTGGGTAGATCGGTTATTTTCTTTGTGTTTAAGCCTAGGATCCATGATGCAATAATCTGAACTTTTTGGGATTTTGAATTGAATAGGGATCGGGCCTTTGCCAGAGTTTCGTCTGGAAAAACTTTGTAAGCGGTTAACATTCCATCGAGCAAAGCTTCTGCAATAAATGGTTCGGCCAGGGATTCATCGGAAATCAATTCGGCACTAAGAAATTCTGCCGGGGAATCCTTTGCAAAAACGCGAATGGCCGCTGC
>JBEGQX010000262.1:0-24766 GCA_041180805.1 Planctomycetota bacterium | reverse complement strand
AGGCCAGGAAGCTTTCCGACCTTCCAGTAAATGCCAGAAAATATGCGGACAGAATTGGTGAAATCCTCAAACTTCCTGTTAAGCTGATATCTGTTGGGCCGGAAAGGGCACAGACCATCTTTACCGGCCAAGTTTAATCTTGGATGGTGGAGATTTTTTAACCCCATGTCCCAGTCGGTTCATGAAACCACAGGTTCCCTTCCCTCCCCACAACCACTGGGAATGGAAAATATTCCTGCGCATATTGCCATCATCATGGATGGGAATGGGCGATGGGCCCAAAAACGGGGTTTACCTCGCATCGAGGGCCATGCGCGTGGCATTGATGTGGTGCGTAATATAGTACGCGAGTGTTCACGACTGGGCGTGCAGCAACTTACTCTTTACTGCCTGAGCAGCGAAAATTGGAAACGCCCCAGACAGGAACTGGATTTCCTGATGGAGCTTTTGCAAACTTACCTCATTCAGGAACGCCCTGAACTATTGCAACAAAACATTCGATTTTCCACCATCGGAAGAATGGGAATGCTTCCTGATGAAGTACAGATGCAGATTCAAGAAACCATGAACATTTGCAGGGACAATACCGGCATGGGTCTATCCCTTGCCATTAACTATGGTTCCCGACAGGAAATGGTGGATGCCGTTAAAAAAATTGCCAATCAAGTAACACAAGGAAGCTTGTCTCCGGACCAGATTGATGAATCGGTGATTGCCTCTTCCCTTTACACCAATGGCATGCCCGACCCTGACCTTTTGATTCGAACAGCGGGGGAAATGCGCATCAGTAATTTTCTGCTTTGGCAAATCTCTTATGCGGAAATTTGGGTCACCTCCAAAGAATGGCCAGATTTCACCGTTCCCACTCTGCATGAAGCCATCGGCAGCTACAGCCAGCGAAATCGAAAATTTGGAGGCTTGAAAGGATGATCCACTATTCCCGGCGGAAAGGTTTTCCTGCATGCTAACCCGAATCTTCATGGGAATTATCCTGATTGTCGCCCTGGTCGGCCTGATGCTTTTGGATTTACGATTTGCACCCTGGTATCCCCTTCTCTATGCCATTTGCATGACGGGCTCTCAACTTGCAGTTAAAGAACTCAACCAGATTCTTTCCATTTTGGAAAAGCCGCGGCGCATCGCCCTTCACATTTTGGTTGGCTTGATCATAACTTCAAACTGGTTACCCCATCTGCCGTGCCAATCCATGTTTACAAATACGGATACCGCCAAAGTCGTGGGGGGATTTTCGATCGCCGCCATACTTGCATTGATGACTTTGGAATTACGATCCTTTCAAAACGATGGCACGAATTCGGCCCGGGTTTTAAAAGCAATTTTCACTATTGTGTATCTTGGCTTATTGCCTTCGTTTCTGATTCAAATCCGCTGGATCACCAGCCACATCCACCATTTGCCCTCCACGGGATTATTGTGCCTTGGAGCAACCATTACCTGCACGAAATGCGCGGACATCGGAGCCTATTTCACCGGCAGGCTGATAGGCAAAACACCCATGGCACCGCTTTTAAGTCCCAAGAAAACCCTGGAAGGTTTGGCAGGTGGACTGGCGCTATCCACATTGGCAGCTTGCCTTTGGTACAGTTTTCTTCCTGAAACGCCCTTCTGCTGCACATCAGGTGCGGCTTTATTTGGTTTTTGTGTTGGTGGCACCGGTGTTATGGGGGATCTTTTTGAGAGCATGCTGAAGCGAGATTCCGGAATCAAGGATGCCTCCAGCCTGCTTCCCGGTTTTGGCGGCTGCCTGGATGTTCTGGATTCCCTTCTTGTTGCCGGACCAATCGCCTGGCTATTTTTCTCATGATCCAAGGATTAAACCTATGAAGGAACTGGCGATACCGCTTGACAGCAGGGATGAGGCAATGTTGATCTCGGGTAACCGGGACCAGTTTCTCAAGGAAATTCGCCAGTCTCTGGACATGCAGGTTTTGGGTCGTGGTGATCAGATTCTTTTAAAAGGCTCGGACGAACAGATTGAGAAGGCTGTTCGCATTCTGAACAAAATGCGCGAGGAATTGCGCCGGCAAAGTTCCCTGACTTTGGAGGAAGTCCGAACCATCATCGAAGTTATCAATACCGGTGTGCCTGTAATTTCAGCCTCTGCTCAGCCTGACAGGCCTGCAGAATCCACCGGTAGATTTCTCAGGCCAAGAACCGATGGCCAGGCAATGTATGTAAAGGCAATGCGAGAAAACGACCTTACTATTTGCGTTGGCCCCGCTGGCACTGGAAAAACATGGCTGGCAGTGGCAATGGCGGTCAGCTATCTCCGACAGGGTTTGATAAAGAAAATCGTTTTGGTTCGTCCCGCGGTGGAAGCCGGCGAAAGGCTCGGGTTCCTGCCAGGGGACATTGCCGCCAAGGTAAATCCCTACTTGCGACCGCTTTTTGACGCCCTGAATGACATGATGGATCCAGAACAGGTCAAACGCTATCTGGAAAACGATATTATCGAGATAGCACCTCTGGCGTACATGCGCGGAAGAACCTTGAATCAGGCTGTCATCATCATGGATGAGGCCCAAAACACTACAACGGCTCAGATGAAGATGTTTCTCACCCGCATGGGGTATGGTTCAAAAATCATCGTAACAGGCGATATCACTCAGGTTGACCTGCCCCTGCACACGCGAAGTGGCCTTACAGATGTGCTTACACGCCTGCGCAACATCGAAAACATTGCCGTGATTCACCTTGGCGAGGCAGACATCGTGCGAAACCCGTTGGTTCAAAAAATACTCAACGCATACGAACCTGATAAAGGTCGCAAATCACATCATTAATGGGAAGTGTCGCTTTTAAAGATCATGGATAACACCATTCAGGAAGATTTCAAACTCTTAAGCTCGCTGCCAGAAGGCCTTGCCCATCTTCCTTGCATTGATTTGAAAACCTTGGAAACGGTGCCTCTGGCATCCAGGTTTGATACCAAGTACCTTTGCCCAGTGAAACAGATCAACCATTTCTTGCAAGGTCTGCCGGATGGTTTCTCCGTTCTGGAAACAGAAAACGGAAAGTGGACCCGTTACAAAAGTGTGTATCTGGATACCCCGGACTTTCAGCTTTACAGATTGCACCATAATGGTCGCCCCAACCGGGTGAAGGTACGCTGGCGCACCTATGAATCCGACAACAGGCTGTTTTTAGAGGTAAAGAAAAGCACTCCCAGGGGAGAAACCAAAAAGTACCGCCTTTCAGAACATGGTGAACCCGGACCGTTGCAACCAAGGCACTTCGAATTTCTGGCGGATTTTTTTCCCCAGCCACATTTATTACAAGCATCGCTCAAGGTGCATTACCAGCGTTGCACCCTGCTGCATGTCTCAAAGGGCATCAAGTGCACCCTGGATTTCGGATTAAGGCTTCAATCCAAGACTGGCGAGGCGTGCTTTCCCGGAGTGGTGATCCTCGAGATGAAACATCGAGGCAGAACACCACCCTTTGAAATCAGGCAGTTACTGCGCAGTTTACAGATCAGACAAATTCCTGTCAGCAAGTATGCCTTGGGTATTTCATCCCTGGAAAAAGTGCCTTACAATTCCTTCCTATGGACCAAATTACAGTTGGAGAAATTTCACCATGAACTTTCGCCCGTTTAACCCGGACATGGCCTGGCGACTGGTTCTGGACCTTGCGGTGATCTACACTCTGGTTAGGCACATCTATTACCCGCGCCATCGCAACAAGGATTTTCTTTTTTCATTCACCCTTTTTAACATCATCATATTCCTGATCTGTTATCTACTGGGTAACTCTTCACTAAACATAGGGTTTGCCTTTGGGCTATTTGCAATTTTTTCGATCCTTCGCTATCGCACGGTTGCGGTACCCATTAGAGAAATGGCCTATCTGCTTGCCTGTGTTACCTTGGGGATCTTGAATGCCCTTTATGATCCTGCAAAGGGTATTTTTGAGCTCCTTTTTTCGAATGCCATGTTACTAATGGTTACCTGGCTGATGGACCGGACAGATAATCTCCCCCATGAAAACAGCAAAACCATCATCTATGAGCGGATAGATAAACTCTCACCAAACCTGCGGCAGGAGCTGATGGAAGACATCCGTGCCAGAACCGGGCTTCCCATTCACCGAATCGAACTTGGAAGAATTGACTTCACGCGGGATAGTGTTCGAATCAAGGTTTTCTACATGGGTACGGAAATCGAGTCTGCCAATGGCCTGCAGGAAGACGGCGAAGACTGATCATTTCCTGTTGGCGACTTCCTCGACTCGTTTCATGACACGCATAAAATTCTCGCCCAGCACCTTGCGAATGGAATCCTCGGGATAACCCCTATTCAAAAGACACTGAGTAATCTTGGGATAGGTGGAAACATCCTCAAGTTGGATGGGAACGGTCTCTATACCATCGTAATCCGAACCCAATCCCACATGGTCAATCCCAGCGACCTTGATGATATGCTCGATATGATCCATCACCTGGTGGATGTTGGCCTTGGGGCTGGGGTTTTCTTTACGCCACTGGTTGATGGCGGTCTGAAAATCCGATGGTTTGGGATATTTTTCCCGGTAAAGCTTGTAGACCCTCATCTGTTCCTTCCACCGGACCGCGCTATCCGGTGATACAAAACCAGGATAAAAGTTCACCATTACCACCCCACCCTGGTTCTTCACCAACCGCAGTACATCGTCTGGCACATTTCTGGGATGGTCGGCAACCGCCCTGGCGGAGGAATGGGAAGCGATCACAGGTGCCTTGCTTATTCGTATGGCGTGACGCATAGTGTCGGGAGATACATGCGAAATATCCACGATCATTCCCAAGCGGTTCATTTCACGAATCACATCTTCGCCAAATGCACTAAGGCCATGGTTTCTTGGCTCATCCGTGCATGAGTCCGCCCACTCCGTATTTTCGGAATGGGTTAAGGTCATGTAACGAACCCCCAGGTCATAGAAAGTGCGAAGCACTCCAAGGGAATTATCGATGGAATGCCCGCCCTCCACCCCTATCAGACAGGCAATTTTACCCCTGGAGCGAATGGCACGAATGTCAGAACTGGTCCTTGCAAACTCAAAGGTTTCCGGATAAGCAACAGCCATGCGATGGATCACGTCAATCTGTTCCAGTGTTTCGCGAACCGCGGATTTTCTTTTGGTTGCCTCGGTGGGAACATAGGCAGCCCACAACTGCGCACCCACATTCCCTTTTTTCAGCCTTGGAATATCGGTGTGTAACTGGGGAAGATCCTTCCTGAGATCCAGCTTCAGAAAAGACATGTCCTCTTTTTGTCGGAACTGCCAGGGAAGATCATTGTGACCATCCACAAGAAGGCAGGAGTTATGCAGCACGAGGGCTTTTTCGGATACAACCACCTCGCCCCGATTCGTGACAGGTTCTCCCGCGGCATTCAAAACACCCCCCATGCCAATCGCCATGGATGATGTTAGAAAGGTTCTTCTGTCAGGTTTAATGGGCAGGCTTTGCATGGCTTTTGGAAATCTCATCCGGAGTAAGTTCACGCCCAAAGAATGAATAAATCACCGGAAGCATGAACAGGGTAAGGAAACTACTCGAGATAATACCGCCAATCACCACGCTGGCCAAAGGTTTTTGAACCTCGGCACCCACTCCCTGGCTAAGTGCCATGGGCACAAAGCCAAAGCCAGCCACCAGCGCGGTCATCAGCACCGCCCTGAGGCGGCTTTGAGCCGACTGGATTATGGCTTCCTGAAGCGGCACGCCCACCGCAAGCAGTTGTCGAATAAAAGTCACCAACAACATGCCATTAAGAATTGCGAGCCCGAGCAAGGCAATAAAACCAACCGCCGCGGAAATGGAGAAAGGCATGTCCCTTACCCACAGGGCCCCCACACCACCCACGCAAGCCAGCGGAACCGATGTGAAAACAATGAACGCATCGCGCACGCTATGGTAGGTAATGTAAAGAAGGCCTATGATCAAAATCAGCGCGATGGGAACAATCACCATCAGGCGAGCCTGGGCCTGGGCTAGCTGTTCAAACTGACCACCCCACTCGACGCGATACCTGCTGTTGGGAAAACCAACTTCCCTGCGAATTTTCTCCTGAGCTTCCTTCACGAAGGTACCAATATCCCTGTTGCGAACATTGCACTGGATGGTGATTCTTCTCTGGCCCCACTCTCGAGAGATTCTCGAGGGCCCGCGAACTTCCTCAATATCCGCCAGCGATTTTAGGTTAAGCTTTTCCCCGGTGGTGGTGGTAACCAACATGTTGCCGATGGCATCCGGATTAGATCGAATATTTTCAGGCAGGCGCGCGATAAGGGCAAAACGCTGCTCACCTTCAATGATTTCCCCCAACGGTTGGTTGCCCAGACTTTCGATGTGCTGAAGAACCACGCGGGCCGGAATGGCATGACGGGCCAACTGATCCTGCCGAAGCCGAATCTGAAGGACTGGCTGGCCACCAATGGGTTCCACAACGATGTCTTCCGCTCCCTGGATTTCCTTTAGGATTCCCTCGACTTGGTCACCCTTTTTTTTAAGCACATCAAAATCATCACCATAAATCTTGATGGCAACATCCGCCTTTACTCCGGAGATCATCTCGTTAACGCGCTGTTCGATGGGTTGGGTAAATGCCAGCTCCTGGCCCAGGAAAGATTCCATTTCCTTTTGCATCAATCCCACAAGATCACTTTGGTTGGTGGCTTTCTTCCATTTATCCCGGGTGTGCAAGGTAATGAACAAATCAGTCTCTTCCGGCCCCATGGGATCGGTTGCCACTTCAGGCGATCCAACCCTGGACCATACCCTTCGAACCTCGTCCGGGAATTTTTTGAGAACCATTTTCTCTAGAAGGTGATTGTAGCGAACCGACTCTTCCACGCTGGTACCCACCGGGCGAATGATGTTTACCACAATGGCCCCTTCGGACAATTTTGGAATAAACTCGGAGCCAAGGTTTTTCGCCATGGCCACTGTAACCACGGAAATCACTGTCATGGCAATTACCGCTTGGAATCGGTTTTTCATCAACAAGAACAACAATGGACGGTACATGGCCTGAATGATGCGAACCAGCAAAGGTTCCTGGTGGGGGAGATTTTTAGGCAAACCAAGCGCAACAAGCGCCGGGGTAAGTGTCATGGAAAGAACCAGCGAACCCAACAAGGCAAATACCACGGTTAAAGCCATGGGTCGAAACAGTTTTCCCTCCACCCCTTCAAGGCTAAGAATTGGCAGATAAACAAGGATGATAATGAACTGCCCAAACAATGTGGGCATTCGAACTTCCATGGCTGCTTCGTAAATCAGTTTCAGCCTGGCGGCACCCTCCGTTTTTGTCTCTGCCAACCGGGCCATCACATGCTCAACCAGCACCACCGAACTGTCCACCACCATGCCAAAGTCAATGGCTCCAAGGCTTAAAAGGCTTCCTGCGATGCCGAAAGCAATCATTCCATTGAAGGCAAAAAGCATTGAGAACGGAATTGCCAGCGCGACGATAAGGCTGGCACGCAGGTTACCCATGAACAGGAAGAGAATGGCTATCACAAGCAGACCACCCTCAAAAAGATTCCCCCTGACGGTAGTAATAACCTGATCCACCAATTCGGTGCGATCATAGGCGATTTCTAATCGATAATCCGATGGAAGACTCGATTTCACCACTTGAATCTGCTTTTTGAGGTCATTGGTGACCTTGTTGCTGTTTTCTCCCATAAGCATGAAACCAAGCCCCATCACACTTTCACCACGCCCCTGGAAAGAAACCGCACCTAAACGGATGTCGGATCCAACCATGACAGCACCCACATCCGCGATGGTGATGGGTTTACCATTTCTTGAAGTGACAACGATCGCGCGAATTTGCTCCAGGTTATTGGTGCGGGCCAGTCCCTGAACAATCAAAGTTTCGGAACCCTTGGCAATGTTACTGCCACCAATGTTCATGTTGGTGGCCCGAACTGCCTCAATCACCTGTTCAAAGGAAAGTTCATATTTGACAAGCAAAGCGGGATCCACGCGAATCTGGTACTGTTTCTTCTCTCCACCCCAGGTATTGATTTCCGCCACTCCGGGAACCTTGCGAAGCATGGGCTTCACTACCCAATCCTGAAAGGTGCGGACATCCGACAGGGTGGTTCCAGGGCCGGACTTTTCCACCATGTAATGAACCACTTCGCCCAATCCTGTGGCAATGGGGCCAAGCTGAGGTCGGGCAACACCCAATGGCAATGTGACATTTCCAAGCCTTTCAGAAACCTGCTGGCGGGCAAAATAAATGCTGGTTCCTTCCTCGAAGGTTATAGTCACCTGGGAAAGGCCAAATTTGGAAAGTGACCTCAAAGCGGAAAGCCTGGGAATGCCGCTGATTTCCTGCTCAATGGGAAATGTAACCTGGCGCTCCACTTCCTCCGCCGCCAGGCCTGCAGCGTAAGTGTTTACCTGAACCTGGACCGGGGTCGTATCTGGAAAGGCATCAATCGCAAGATTGGGCAGCCGCCAAAGTGAAAAGGCTGCAAAACCCACAAAGATGATGAATACCAACCATCGGTGTTTCAGAACAATTTCCAGCAGCGATCCGATCATTCATCCAACCCCTGTTTATTCGTTGGTTTCCAGTTCCAGCTTGCTGGAAATCTCGGATCGAAGCAGGTGGCCACCTGAAACCACCACTATTTCTCCCTCGCCAACACCATCCACAATCTGCGCCTCGCCATTGGATCGCACTCCAACTTTTACCACCCGGGCCTCAAATCGATCCTCTTTGGTTCTTACAAACACCAGGTCTTTACCTTCGAGATGATGCAGGGACTTTTCAGGTATAGTTAAAACTTGCTCAAACCTGTTGATAACCACATCCACTTTGCCAAAGGTATTTGGACGAAGAAGACCGGCCTTGTTATCTATGTTGGATCGCGCCTGCACAGTCCTTGATTTTTCATCCACTTCAGGACTGATCCAGTCAAGGTTGCCTTGAATTGGATTCTCCGGAGCCTGGTCGGAAGTAAAGACATATTTCTGGCCTTTTTTAATCTGATTGATGGACTCGAGTGGCATTCTCATGGAAAGGATAAGCTTGCCCGTATCTGCCAGAAGGCATTGCGCATCCGTGGCGGAAAGAGTCTCACCTATACCCTTGTAAACCGTAATTACGGTACCGGTAAAAGGCGCGATCAGGGAAAGGTAGTTCGCACTTAGGCCTTCGCCATCCTTGCCATTGAGAACTTCCGCAGGCAAACCCGCCTCGCATATTTTTTGAAACACCGTGGAATCCGACAGGCCTTTCAAGGTATCAGACTGGATATTAATGCCATAATTCACAAGCACCTGACGATCTGCGAGGTTTTTCACCTCGGTTTCTCGGAAAGCAAGTTCCTGCTCGCGAATCTGTCTTTCGGGAATCACACTCGAGGCGTTCCTGGCTCGCTCCAGATTTTTTTTCCGGTTGTCCATGAGCACCAGCGACTGCATGAAGTCCGATCGGGCTTTCCCCACCTCGGGAGAATCAATTACGGCTATGGTTTCGCCTTTTTTAACATGATCCCCTGCCTTTTTCAGAATTTTGGCCACCACCCCGGCGGCCCTGGCGCTGATGTTCCCCTTAAGCTGGGGATCAAACTCCAGGTTTGCGGTTGCAGACACAGTGTCAAGGATTTCGTTCCTTTTCACTTTTTCAAAAGTAAGTTCGAGCTGTTCCATGGCCTCCTTGCTGGGAGAAATGATTTCAGCTTTGTGAAAAATCTTTTTCTTGTCAGGTCCTTCAACCACCTTCCATCCTGCCTGTTCTTCCTCACCAGGCTTGGATATTTCCTTGGGATGCTCCCCAAAAGGAAGATGCGAAAAGGTCCACTCGGTTTTCATGCCCCAGTAAGCAGTGGCAAGCAACATACCAATCACACCAACCGTTGGTATCGCAGACCAGACAAAACCAGCAATTTGAGAGACCCATTTGATCATTCCGTATCCTTTTCCCAACAGGAATTAGGCTATCATCCAGAAGCCCTATCCTAACGCAGGTGACATTTAAAAGAAAACAGGACTATTCCTTAAAAAAACCATCGTAATTTAAAATGAAATTCCAGTTCCCTTGAGCCTTCATATTCTGGTACTTTCTTTAAATTCCCTGTTAAGATCGCAGGAATAAGATGACACCTCTGGAAATTCTTCGAAAAAAGCGTGATGGAAAGCCCTTAAATGAAAAGGAAATAGCCTTTTTTGTGGAAGGTGCGGCAAAAGGAACCTGGCCTGATTATCAGCTTAGCGCACTATTGATGGCCATCTATTTTGAAGGCATGACCGCGACCGAAGCGGCAACCCTAACTCGCATGATGACTCACTCCGGGAGGGTATTAAAGTGGGATGGTCTTGGCGGACCCGCTGTAGACAAGCACAGCACTGGCGGAATTGGTGACAAAACTTCCATCGTTTTGGCACCGCTTGCTGCTGCCTGTGGAATCTTTGTTCCCATGATTTCCGGCAGAGGCTTGGGCCATACGGGTGGAACCCTGGACAAGTTGGAATCCATCCCGGGTTTCCAAACCCGTTTGTCTTTGAATGACTTTGACAGAATACTAAGAAGCCTGGGTTGCTGCATGATTGGCCAGACTGCCGAGATTGCTCCCGCCGACAAGACGCTTTATTCCCTTCGCGATGTAACCGCAACCGTGGAATCCATCCCGCTGATTACGGCATCCATATTAAGCAAGAAGATCGCCGAGGGAATCACCGGACTTGTTTTGGATGTCAAAACAGGTTGCGGCGCATTCATGCCAACCATCGAAAAATCTAGGGAACTCGCAAAGACACTGGTTGCTACTGCTCAGGCGGCAGGGGTTGATTGTCAGGCAGCCATTACAAACATGGATTCACCACTGGGCACCCACATCGGTAATTCGCTGGAAGTTTTGGAATGCTTGGACATTCTGGAAGACAAAGGCCCCACAGATACCATGGAACTTACCCTTTATCTGACAGCCAAAATGCTGTTGGTTGGCAAGGTATCTTCCAGCATGGATGCCGCCCTAAGACTTGCCAGGCAAAACCTGACCAATGGCAGGGCCATGGAAATCTTCCTGAAGATGGTGGAAGCCCAGGGTGGCAATCCACATATTGCTGAAAACCGATCGCTTCTGGAAGTATCCCCTGAATACGAACCAGTAAAAGCGACGATGCATGGCACACTTCAAAAAGTGGATGCACTTAAGCTGGGTTATGCGGCCTGTCATCTGGGTGCGGGGCGCAACCGATCAGAAGATGCCATCGACCACGGCGTTGGCATCCTTATGCGTCGCAAGCCCGGGGCTTTGGTCCAGGCAGGGGAAACAATATTGGAGATCAGGCATCGCCAAAACCATGGACTGGCACAAGCCCGTACCTTGTGTGAACAGGCAATTCAAATATCGGAAGCGCCCTTCCAGGAAATCCGTCTAATCCAAGAGGAAATATCTTGAGCACATCCACATTATCCAACACACAGATAAGGTCTATTATTTTCCTTGGCATTGCCCTTGTGGGGGCAACCGCCTGGCTTTGTCAGGGCATTCTTGGCATGCGTGGCGTGGCGGTGCTGGGAGTAATCTGTTTTCTGGGAATCGCCCTGGGATTTTCGACGAATATTCGCGCCATCCGGTTTCGGACTTTTGCGTGGGGGGTTGGCATTCAGTTTATTCTTGCCCTGTTTGTACTAAAGTTCGAGGTAAATGGGCGCAAGCCGGGGTATGAATTGTTCAGCTACATAGCGGGAATTATTTCGAAATTTCTTGAGTTCACATCGGAAGGGTCGCGCTTTGTCTTTGGTAAGCTGGCAGACCCTGCAGCGATGGATCAAGTGTTTGGAAAAGGTAATGGATTTGTGTTTGCCTTCAACGCGCTTCCCACCATTGTTTTTGTCTCGGCTTTCTTCACGATCCTTTACCACTTCGGGGTTTTGCAATTTATCGTACGCATACTGGCCCTTTTCATGATGCGGCTGATGCAAACCAGCGGAGCGGAAACCCTGAGCGCCGTTGCCAATGTTTTCATGGGGCAAACCGAAGCCCCCCTGATCATCAAGCCTTATGTGGAAAAAATGACACGGTCAGAATTACTGGCGATGATGGTGGGCGGAATGGCAACCATATCCGGAGCATTGATGGCCGTTTACATTCAGATGAAGGCCGATGCGGTTGGGATTCTGGCAACCAGTGTCATGGCGGCCCCGTGCAGCCTTTATCTGGCAAAGCTGCTGATTCCCGAGACTGAAACTCCGCAAACACTGGGCACATCGAAGGTGGAATTGGAAAAAGAACACCGTAACGCCATTGATGCCGCCAGCAGCGGGGCATCGGAAGGCATGAAACTCGCCATTAATGTCGCAGCCATGCTGATCGCGTTTCTCGCACTGATAGCCCTGGCGGACTCGGTTTTGAAATTCATGAATCCATCCCTCAGCCTTCAGGCGATTTTCGGATGGATCTTCAGCCCTGTGGCTTTCCTTTTAGGTGTACAACCTTCCGAGGCACCGGCTGTGGGTTCACTTCTCGGAACCAAGCTGGTGGCAAACGAGTTTGTGGCCTTTTTGGACCTTACCGGGCCGGCCAATGAAATGCTCAGCGAGCGTTCCAAAATGCTTAGCGCCTTCGCACTGACCGGGTTTGCCAACATCTCAAGCATTGGAATCCAGATCGGTGGCATTGGGGCCATGGCCCCCAGCCGAAGGCAAGATCTGGCCCAACTGGGATCAACAGCCCTGCTGGCTGGATTTTTGGCAACCCTGATCAACGCAGCCATCGCTGGAATTCTTTTGTGAGGCAATATGCAGGCACCCCAGGATCTTTTTGAACAGGCTACCCGCGCCAGAGAGCGAGCTTACTCACCTTACTCCAAGTTTCAGGTGGGTGTGGCGGTTCGCGCCAAAACGGGCACCATCATTACTGGCTGCAATGTCGAGAATGCAAGTTATGGCCTGACCATTTGCGCAGAGCGGGTGGCTTTATCCCATGCGGTATCACAGGGAATACTAGAATTCACCCAGATGGTTATCGTAACCGACACCGACCCTCCCACACCGCCATGCGGAGCATGCAGGCAGTTCATTTATGAATTCGCCAGCAACCTTGAAATATGGACTTGTAACCTTCGTGGCACTCACAGGCACTTTCATCTTTCCGAAATTCTGCCAGAGGCTTTTGGGCCGGCCACCCTGAACAAAGCCCGGGAGTCAAAGTCTTGAAGTACCCCTCCAGATTTGAGTTCCATCACGGTTTTGCCTCCAGAAATCTGGATAACCATCGCACCATTACCGTCTGGCTGCCCCCGGATTATGACCAGTCCGATCGATTGTTTCCCGTACTTTACATGCAGGATGGCCAGAACCTTTTCGACCGCAAAAGGGCACCTTATGGATCCATTTGGGAAGCGGATCGGATTGCGGATCGCCTTGTCAGCAATCACCAATTGCAACCAATCATCCTGGTTGCAATCGATAACACCATCCATCGCGATGATGAATACACACTGTTTCGGGATGACCGGGAACAAAAAGGCGGGCAGTCCAGGCTTTATGGAAAGTTCATCACCGAGGAATTGAAGCCATTCATCGATTCGCATTATCGAACCAAGATGGAGCGTGAATCGACCGGCGTTGCTGGTTCATCGCTTGGAGGATTGGTGTCGCTGACTTTGGCGATGGATTATCCCGAGGTTTTTGGACTTTGCGCGGGAATTTCTCCCTCTCTATGGTGGGCCAACCAGCGGGTTCTTTACGAAATACTTTCGCATGCAGACCGTCTTACAGGATCCAGGCTTTGGTTCGACATGGGGACAGAGGAAGGCCATTACCCACATGCCTATCATCCCCCCTATGCCCTTACCCGCAGTTTGGCCAGAAGACTGGAACAGGTTGGCCTGATGCCCGGCTGGGATTATTACTACCAGGAAATTGTCGGGGGTAACCATCATGAAAACGACTGGCGCGACCGGTTTGATCAGGTCCTGATGTTTCTGTTTGGAAAACCCATCCAGTAACTACCACGCCTGCCTTAAAATTCCCTCCAAATCTTCCACGGTTGCCGTCCGTGGGTTGACTCGCATAATGCGAACAATGGCATGGGATTTTTCAGCAAATGTTCTTAGCTGGTCTTCACGAACCCCCAAATCCCTCAGCCTTTCAGGAATTCCTATATCCCGTTTAAGTTGGTTAATCGCAGTGATTGCCGCCTCGGCTGCAACATCCTCGTTCATTCCGTTTGTATCCACGCCCAGCCAATTGGCAATCCATCCAAATTCCTTCTTGCGACCAGGCATGTTAAACCGCATGACAAATGGCAGAAGAAGACCGTTGCCTTCGCCATGGGAACAATGCACGGCTCCCCCCACGGGATATTCCAGCGCATGCACCGCAGCAACCCCCACATTGGAAAACGCCAACCCACCCAAGGTGGCCGCCATGGCCATGCCTTCGCGGGCTTCGTGGTCATCGCCATCCTGGACGGCCCTTTTCAGGTAAGAACCACAAAGGCGAATCGCCTTCTCGGCAACCATGCTGCCAAAGAAATGCCTGCCCTGATAAACGGACTTTTGCCCTTCTGGCAAAGGGAAAATCTCGTTATCGACAGCGGTAAAGGCCTCGATCGCATGAGTAAGCGCATCAATGCCGCTATCCGCAGTCACTTTCTTGGGGCAAGTGGAGGAAAGATCCGGATCCACAATCGCAACGCGGGGTCGAAGATAATTGCTCAGGCAACCAAGCTTCAGTTGTGTGGAAGAATCTGTAAACACATCCGCCCCTGAAACCTCGGAACCGGTGCCCGCCGTAGTTGGAATGCAAATAAGCGGCATGATTGGGCCTGGTATCCGATCATCACCAACATAATCCATGGGGGTACCACCATGGGCCAGAACCTTGGCGGTTATCTTGGCCATATCCATATTGCTGCCGCCACCCAAACCAATGATTCCATCGGGACCGTAACCCTTGGCTGCTTCAATCGCCCGATTGCAGGCATCCAGGGTTGGCTCGGGTTCGCCACCCGGATACACCACCGCATCCACCCCCGCTGCCTTAAGCGATTCCAGAACCTTGTGCACCACCCCCACATTCAGCAATACCTTATCGGTAAGTACAAAAACTTTTCTCAGTTTCTGTCGCTGGCAGATTTCGCCTGTTTCGCGCACCGCACCCCAACCAAACACCAACTCCCCCGCACTATGAAATCGCCATACTGTTCTCATGATTAGTCCCCGGTTATCCTGTGTCATTCAGTCATAGTCTTGCTATATTGTCAACGGTCCGTTCCAAGAAGTATCCGCAGGAAAAAATCTTCCCATGAAAGACATCCGCATAGGCATTTTGACCATATCCGATCGTGCAAGCAAAGGCGAATACAAGGATCTCGGAGGCCCTGCGATACGGGAATGCCTGGATGAGATTCTGGAATGCCCCTGGGAGCCTGTGGCAAAAATCATACCTGATGAACGCCCGTTGATTGAATCCACCCTCAGGGAATTGTGCGACAGCCTGAAGTGCTGCCTGGTGGTGACCACCGGTGGAACCGGGCCAGCATTAAGAGATGTCACCCCGGAAGCCACCGAGGCCGTTTGTGACAAAATCCTTGATGGCTTTGGGGAACAGATGCGCGCAGTTTCCCTGAAAATTGTACCCACCGCAATTCTTTCCCGACAAATCGCCGGCATTCGTGGTAACAGCCTCATTGTAAACCTTCCCGGCAAACCCAGTGCCATTCGCGATTGCCTGATGGCGGTTTTTCCCGCCATACCCTATTGCATCGACCTGATCGAAGGCCCATTCCTAACAACCAAAGAAACTGTTGTTAAGGCCTTCCGACCCAAGAAGTGAAATAAACCGAAATGTATATCAACCTGAACTGCGACCTCGGCGAAGGCCTACCAAATGATCTGGAGATTCTTCCACTGGTTGGCTCCATCAATCTGGCCTGTTGCGCCCATGCAGGTAACCCTGCGAATGTGCTTGAGGTTATGGAAGCGGCAGCAAAGTTAGACATTCTGGTTGGAGCACACCCGGGCTATTTGGACCGGGCGAATTTCGGCCGGGCAGAGCTTCAACAACCCATCGCACAACTGAAGGCGGATCTACTTTTTCAATTGGGCGGATTCATGGAGTTGGCAAAGGTTGCCAACCTGAAAATATCCCACCTGAAGCCCCATGGTGCTCTTTATCATCGAGCCATGAAGGACATTGAACTTGCAAACCTTCTAACCCAAATGGCACTTTCATGGAATTTGACACTGGTGGGGTTGAAAGATTCCGCACTGGAGAACGCGGCCAAGGGACGGACTCCTTTTCTCAGGGAAGGGTTCGCTGACCGAAAGTATCTTCCTGACGGCAGCCTGGCACCAAGATCTTCGCCCAATTCAATCCTTCATGACCCAGGGGAAGCGGCATTGCAAGTGCAACAATTGATCGAGCAAGATCAGGTTCAAACCATTTGCGTTCATGGAGACTCGCCCGAAGTGGTGCACTTTATTAAGAGACTGAAAGGCGCATTACAAGAACTGGGAATCCGGACAGGAAAACCATCATGAGTTTGAAGGTGCTAGACCCCGGACTTCAGTTGCTGTTGGTGGGTAAACCCGCATTCGGGCTTCGCAATCAGGGTATTCCATGGGGTGGGCCGGCGGACTGGGTTTCGATGGCCATCAGCAATTCCCTGATGGGAAACACTTACCATACCCCGGCGCTGGAGGTTTGCCTGGCAGGACCAACCCTGGAAGCCTGTGAAGATACCGCATTGGGAATCTTTGGTGCCAGTTTCCGCATGGAAGTTAACCGCAAACCTATCAGGACCTCCAACACCATCTATCTTGAAAAAGGCCAGACCTTACGCATGTTGGATTGCGATTCCAACACCAGGGCATATATCAGCACGCCGGGTGGTTTTGAAAGTCCCCAAGTCTCGTTTAAAAAGAACCATCTTGCAAAATGTTCCGCAAATAGTTGCGGAATCCGTTTTGTCCCAACTGAATGCGAATTTTATCCCAATACAAGTGCGATCCGAGTTATGGTTGGCCCAGAGGCACATCTTTTCAGGGATGATGCTCTGCAATCCTTGGTATTTACCGTGGATCAATCCAGCAACCGCATGGGAATCCGCCTTTCCGGAGCACCAATTAGTGTTCCCAGAGGGGAAATGCTATCGGAACCGGTTTGCCCGGGTACCATCCAGGTTGCAAAGGATGGAAATTTGTTGCTGCTTGGAGTGGAAGGCCAAACGATTGGAGGCTACCCTCGCGTTGCGCAAGTCATACATTCAGACTTGCACAAAATAGGCCAGCTAAGGCCCGGCCAGAAAGTTTCCTTTGAATATGTATCCCTGGAACAGGCAGGAATTCTTTGGGATAGACTCCAATCCGAGCTTGGGTCATTTTGCCTGCGTTTGAACGTTGCAAGCACGGATTTTTTGTAGGATGATCTGAGTTAGAATTTGAATAGATGAGGAAAAAACCATGGCAAAAATTTTGATGGCACCCTCCCCTCTGGATGGAGTGGATGCAGAATTCACCAGCGTATTGAAAAAGGCGGGCCATGAGCTTGTCTACCCGAAAAAAGGACGACAACTCTCAGAGGATGAACTTCTTGAGGGCCTGAAAGGCATCACGGCCGTTCTTGCAGGTTCTGAACCGTACACACAAAAAGTAATAGCCGCCCACCCACAACTTAGGGTCATAGCCAGGGTTGGTGTAGGCTACGATGCTGTGGATCTGAAAGCTGCAACCACCAACAAGACCGCAGTAACGATTGCGCCCGGCACCAATCATGGTGCGGTTGCGGAACATGCATTCTGCCTGATGCTGGCACTGGCCAAAAAGCTTGTGCCACAGCACAAGTCCATAGAACAAGGTAAATTTCCGCGTGGAACCAATATTCCTCTGCGGGGAAGAACCTTGGGCATTGCCGGCTTGGGCCGCGCGGGAAAAGCTTTGGCACTTCGGGCTCAAGCCTTTGAAATGAAAGTGATCGCCTACGAACCCTTCCCTGATCACGACTTCATCAAAAAGCATGGCATTGAACTTACAAGTTGGGATGAAACTCTGAAGCGATCCGATTTTCTTTCCCTGCACCTGCCCTACAACAAGGAATCCCATCACATCATTAATAAGAACAGCCTTGGCATGATGAAAACCACCGCGTTTTTGGTGAATACCGCAAGAGGCGGTGTGATCAATACCGATGATCTTTATGATGCCTTGGTAAACAAAAAGATCGCCGGAGCGGGCTTGGATGTTTTTGAAGAAGAACCCCCGACAAAAGTTTTGCCCATCTTCGGTTTGGAAAACATCGCCATGACCGCACATATGGCGGGCGTGGACATTCAATCGAGGGATGACATGGCGTTAAGTGCCGCCCATGCGGTCGTGGATCTTTTGAATGGAAAGTGGCCTGCTGAAAAGGTTGTCAATCCAGACGTGAAAGTAGTTTTTTAACGAATTTAACTATTAAAACGAGGCCGTGTGGATTTGAAACCTTCACGGCCTTCATTATTTCTTCAAAAATTGTTGAAATTAATCAATTAATCAGCCAATAATAATCATACCTCTCTAATAACCTTTTTTATTCTTCTCTCCAAGGAGTTATTCAATGCGGTTTTGTATTAGAAAAAAAGGGTTCACGCTGATTGAACTCTTAGTGGTGATTGCGATCATCGCTATTTTGATTGGCTTGCTTCTTCCCGCTGTTCAAAAAGTGCGAGAAGCGGCAGCAAGGTCCACATGTCAAAACAATTTGAAACAACTTTCGCTGGCTGCCATGAACTTTGTTTCTACCTACGGGGTTTTACCCATGGGACAGCAGTATACAGCTAAAACTTCTGCCGGTGTTTCAACTGCTGGCAGAGGTACCTTTGCAGGCGTACTAGTTCAACTATTACCTTACGTCGAACAAGAAGCCTTGTTCAAAAAATTCAAACCTGATCTGTATGCGAAAGATCCTATCAGCGCAAATGGTGATGATTGGGTAAATCACGATTGGCCAAACACTTATTCAAATTCAAGAAGCAGGGTTAAAACATTCGAATGCTCTGCTGATACTGCTTACGATGTGGTGGATACGGGAGGGATTAATAACTACATTGGGCCTGCCGGATCTGGTAGTTATTATTCTGTTGCAACTTTCAAAAGTGTCGGTGGAATACCAGGCCTTACAAGTTATGTACCGATTGGCGGAACATTAGGGCGTTATGTCATCACAAACCCAGCCTCTACTACCCAACAATTTTACTCCAATCATGAAGGTATTTATATTCCAGATGAACAATTTCCAATCACATTCATAACGGATGGAACGTCTAACACCATGATGTTTGCAGAGTATGGTGGGAGAACGGACAGTGGCACAAGGTTAAGATCTTTACCTTGGATGGCAGCTTGTGGCTTTTCAACTTATTGGTCTATTTGGGAACAAGGTGGTCCAAATATGCTTTACTCATTATTTAGTTACCACACCAATCAAGTGGGTATTGCCATGGCGGATGGTTCTGTTAGGTCCATTAAAAAAGGCATTACATTACCTGCTTCAGGTACTGAAATTGTGAATAAGACCAATACACCATGGCAAGCCATTCAAGCTTCTTCGGGTAGGGCTGATGGTGACACTGAAAAATTTGATTAAGAAAACCAATCCAAGGAGAAACTTTATGAAAAAGATTATGATTCCATTCGCAGCATTCTGCTTTTTAGCCTCTTTGGGGTGTGGCAAAGATTCCACCCAGAATTACAACGAAAAGTTGCCCCCCGTGGATGCCAACACTCCTAGAATCAAGCCAGCGGGTTCCGACAATGGTAAAAATGATAGTAAGGAAGCCAGACCAAAAGTTATCCAGTAACCTTGGAAAAACGAAATTTGGCTGGCCCCCAGGAACTTTGGCACCAATGCTCACCCAACCCCCGGTTTTCATCGGGGGTTTTCTTTTGGTCTAATGGATCAAAGATCATTCCTGTTCGATGATTCATATCCACAACAAATGCCTGAAAAGCCTCCAAATCAACGCGGAGAAGTGCTGGCAGCAAACCCATTAACACGTTGCGGGCATTATCCCCAAGCACATGGGATGGCACCTGACCAGCCAGAATTTTTTCAAAGGCGTCAACCTCCTGCTTACCATGCACCCCGGGGGCAGATTCCAAATTGCTAAGCTCCACTTTCCATTCGGTTGGCCAAGGGTAACTTCCAATCATGGGGGAAATCGCCTCCCCCTCTTTTTTGCCTGCCTCCACAATCAAACCACCATGGTCAAAACCATGCACCCCAACAGCAGACCTTTTGCCGCGCCCTAAAACAACCGCAAGCTCGAGGGTTGGCATGTCCCAACCCCAGCAAATGGTCAAAGCCCTGCCAATAGCAAGCGCCAGTTGGGTTCCTGTTCCCAATCCAACATGGTGGGGTGCGGATTTTTCCACCAATACCCTGCAAGGAAAATGAGCCAGGTGTATTGATGAAAAATGCTCCGCCAGAGCTTGGGAATGCTTTTGGGCGACCTGGCTCATAGATCCGGAAAAATCCCACTTTGCCGAGGGTTGAACTTGGATAGAAATACCCGGGGATTCCAGCATCAAGCCCACACCGCCAAACCTGCGAATGGGAAGCACTGCATGATTGTTACGATTTTCCCAGCCCTTAATTGAAACAGGAGAAAGATCCAAAAAGCCGAAATGCAACCTGCTACCAGTAATGACCCGAACCGCGCCTTTTTCCAGGAGTTGACAATAATGAGCGCCAGCTTGCCTTGGAACCTTCGGAATGGAAAGCGGGTTTAAAAGCTGAATGGGCATTTTCAACCTCCGTGCCCAAGCTTTTCCTGCAGCTTGGAGGTGACATGATTTTCCAGCAGCGAGAAAGCGGAAATCTCCCGGTCGGCACCTGTCTTTTGCACTATGACAGAAAGCTTTCGAAACTCGGAAAGAATGTCTTCGGGGTTCAGGAAAGCCGTTCGAGATGCCAGAATTGCGGCCTCAATCACCGCGTGCTTTGCCCGATTAAAACCAAAAAAATCCCTCAGGTGGTGAACCTCCAAAACCTTGCATTCCAGCCGAACCCTTTCCTCGGATGTGTCGATTCGGGAAACCTGAAATTCATACGCCCTGCAGGCTTCCTTTAGAACAAAGCCCGCGACAACTTTCGCGGAAAAACATTCCGGCGCCACCACTTTGCCAATCGCCCCTTGCGCGATCAGTGTTACATCATCGGTGACATGCAGTACTCCCTCGAGCCGGTTCATCAGATGTTTGCAGGTATTCGAGGAGGGGTAAGGCCTTAGCAGGAAGGATTGCATGCCTGAGTCCACGCGTGGCCCCATGGGTGCAACGTGCACTTTGCCATCCTCGTCCACCGTGGTAACCAATCCTTCCAAAATCATAATATTTCCAAGCAAATGCATGACGGCCTTGGTTTTGAGCCTGATAACTTTTATAGTGACTTTCAGGATTAATTGTTTCTCTTCACGGGATTGTAATGGTTGAAAACGCACCATACCTTCGACATTGTCATGCCGGGTTAACCATTGAAGGGTATTCCCGGGCAGCCGTTCAGTCTTACTGGAGAATACCAGAATTAAAGATAGGTTTTGACCTGGGAGCCCAGCCCTGGGATTTCATGGGAACACCAAACTGGTTCATAACCCATACGCACCTGGATCATTTTGCCACCCTGCCGGTTTACATAGCCCGCAGGCGCATGATGAAAATGGAACCTCCCAATATCTATCTGCCTGCCTATGCGGTGGATGATGTGCGCAAAATCCTACTTTTGTTTCAAAGGCTGGATCGTGGCCGCATGAATTGCAATCTGGTGGGCGTTGAAGCCGGGCAGGAAATAGAACTTGGCCGCGACCATGCCATTCAAGTGTTTGCCACCACGCACACCATTCCCTCGGTGGGTTACATGGTCTGGCATCGCCGCAACAAATTAAAAGAAGAATTTCAGGGATTGCCCGGCGACAAGATTCGAGACTTGCGCATGTCCGGCACCGAGGTAACCCGGGAAATCCGATCGCCTCTTCTTTGCTATACCGGCGACACCAGCCCGCAAGGCTTGGATGACAATCCTTTTGTCTATCAAAGTAAAATCCTTATCACGGAAATGAGTTTTATTCGATCCCGTCACAAAAGGGACAAGATCCACAAATACGGCCATATGCATTTGGATGATTTCGTGGAACGGGAACAGAAGTTCGAAAACGAATTGATTGTGGTTGGGCACCAAAGTACCCGCTACCACCCTGAGGAAATCCAAAGGGTCACGCAAAGAAAAATCCCAGCCACACTTCTGCAGAAAATGAAAATCTGGATCTAGAAACCTTTCAAGGGTTCAAAATTGCCCCCACTTTGCCTATTCAACCAAGAATCTCTTTGGATTGGGTTGACCTAAGCCAGAAGGTTGGTTATGGATTCGTCCTTCGTTGGAAAGGACATTGTTTCTTATGCTTGCGCGGAAAGCATGGGTATGGATTGCTTTACTTGTGATTTTGCCAATCACAGGGTGCGGAAGCCTTTTTTCCAGCAGAAACAGCATTGTGGAAGTTAGCCCCAAAAAAGGTCAAAACACCCTGGCATTTCATACAGATGGGAAGGGTGAGGTTAGCCCCACTTTAACCAGTTCCGATCTTCCCAAACCCAGCGATGCAACGGTTCCCCACAAGGAACTTTCCAAGCAGGATGATAAAAAGGAATCCAAGGTTATTCTGCCTCCGGCACTTCAATTGATAACCGCCAAGCCTCCGGAAGCCACCTTGCAGTCCCCGCCCCCTGTTCCGGAACCACCCAAAGAATTTCCAAAAACCGTGGAAACAAAATCCTACGAGAATGAACCAAAGAAATTGGAAGAAAAAAGCTTAAAAGCTGAATCACTAGCAGTGACGCCCCAAAAATCAGAACCTCTTTCACCACTTGCCCTTGCGCTGCAGAACTTGCTGGATAACAACTCAGACAAGGCCAAAAGCCTTTTGAAAGATCCATCCATAAGAAATCAAACGATCATCTCGGAACTTTTGCCCCTGGTTGCCTCGTTGGGCAGCTCTGACAGTTTTACATCCCAGGAAGCCACGCAATGGATTCAAGCGACCACCAAAGTTCAATCATTATTGCGAAACAAGGCTGAATTAAGTCTGGAAAATCTGCAGTATTGCAAGAACATTCACGGTTTTGGATCGTTGGATCCGCTACCAGCCAACTATGGTTTTAAGCAAGCCAGGGGCATAAACCCTGGTGAAAAAGTACAGATTTATGTAGAGGTTCACCATGTAAATTGGCAAAAGGAAGGCAGCGATTATGAAGCCACCTTCTCCAGCAATTTGGAAATTCATGATAGCCAGGGAAAAGTAATCAACATGGCTTTTCCACCCAAGGTGGAAAGGGCAAAAACACCACGAAACGACTATTACCTTTTCTTTCAATTTCGGGTGCCACCCAAATTACCACCCGGGCTATACACCCTTTGGATCCAGGTGGATGAACCATCCGGCGATCAGACCCCGGGAAGAACCTGCAAAAGATCCATGGATCTTCGGATAGTCCCTTAAAAATCCCGTCTGATATCTTATCCAATCCAAACAGCAAATAAGTAAAAGAAGCTATCCTTAGCAAAACAACAAAATAGGTTGTTTGGTTAATTTGATTGGTTTTGTTAATTATTTTTGTGGCCCTATGCCTGCCATGACCGGTAGAGCCGACCCATTCCTTCTGAATAGCCTTTTTCACCCCAACTGACCTAACCGGAACATCCATCACTAAACCGCAGTTTTCCCGAGGTTTTTTGAAAGTTTGATTAAAGTCTTTCGTTGACTGGAATAAGAACAGGCCGTAGACTTCTCCCAACAAGACAATTGTCAAAGCATTTGACAGTTTGGCCCTTACAGGAAGTTTGGGCAATTTGGAACCACATATACCTCTCGGGGTGCCTATGACTCCTTCGAATATCTCCCCTCTTCATGCTCAATCCACTGAGGGTTTTTATAATTCAAAGGTCATTGCCCCTGCTGCACTTCCCGTAAGAACTTTTCTACCCACCCAATATGAACCCAATTACGCTTATCCTCTTCTGGTCTTCTTCCATGGACATGGATCCAACGAAGATCATGTACTAAGGTACGCCCCTTACATCAGTAGAAGAAACTTTATAGCGATTTCGCTTCGCGGAATTGAAAAAGCCACCCGAAAGTCCGCATCTGCCAAAGGCAATTACTCTTGGGGCCAGGATGGTTGTTCGGAAATGTGGGTTGAAGATTATCTTTTTAACGCCATCGAAAAAACACAAAACTCTTATAACATTCACGCCAACCGCATTTACCTTGCAGGTTTCTGTGAAGGCGCAGCCATGGCTTACCGTATGGCCGTCCAGTTCCCGGATCGATTTGCCGGGGTTCTATCCATGAATGGCGCCCTGCCTCGCACACAAAAACCTCTTTGGCGTGTTCAGCAAATGCGCGACCTGAAGGTGTTTATTGGCCATGGCATTGCCAACTCGGTAATTCCCATGAGTATGGCTTGTCAGGATCGCCAAAGCTTCCAAACTGCAGGCATCGATCCTTTCTGGCGAACCTATGCCACCAACCACCGCATTCATCTTGATATGCTTAAAGATGCCAATCGCTGGATCATGAGCAATATTGAAAAAAGCCTTCCCGGCTCTGTTCATGGTTTCAAAGGATAAACCTGCCAAGGTCTTCCTTGCTTAACACATCTCCCAGCCTCTGTCTTACGTAGGCAGCATCAATCATCTGGCGTTTGTTGTCCAGATCGCACCCCTGAAAACTGATATCCTCCACCACTTTTTCCAATACG
>JBEGQX010000261.1:0-4027 GCA_041180805.1 Planctomycetota bacterium | reverse complement strand
AAATTACCATGAATATTTGGCCCGCCAAGGCACCCGGTGAAAACAAGGAGCTTCCACCAGAAGCAGATATTACCAAGGATACCGACAAGCTGATCGCAGGGCGCAGGATCATCAAGCTGGGGAATGTCTCCACCCCGCAGATTGCTGTGTATCGACCTGAAAAATCGAAGGATACCGGCGCTTCGGTCATCATCTGCCCGGGTGGCGGTCACAATATTCTTGCCTATGACCTTGAAGGAACCGAGGTTGCTGAATGGTTAAACACCGTGGGTGTGACGGGAATAGTTTTGAAGTACCGTGTGCCGGCCCGAGATACCAACAAGCGCTGGATAGGCGCGGTGCAGGATGCACAGCGTGCGGTAAGCCTGGTGCGATCCAAGGCTGCTGAGTGGAAGCTGGACCCCAACCGCATTGGCATCTGTGGTTTCAGCGCAGGTGGCGAGACGGCAGGTCTTACCTCGCTATTTCTGGATGAGCGCCAGTATTCCCCCATGGATAATGTGGATAAGGTATCCAGCAGGCCGAATTTCGCCATCCTTATCTACCCCGGTGGGCTGGATGTCAAAGGTCAGGTCGCCCTGAAGGATTACATCAAGATAAACAAGGATGTATGCCCCATGTTTCTGGTGCATGCCTTTGATGATCCTGTGACGGCACAGAATTCTCTCCTGTTAAGTGTGGAGTTGAAAAAAGCAGGTGTACCAACCGAGTTGCATCTTTATGATGCCGGTGGGCACGGCTATGGGTTGCGCCATGTTCCAACCATGCCTGTCACCACCTGGCCCAAGCGCTGCGAGGAATGGCTTTCACGCCGGGGGTTGCTACAAAAGCCATAATCAATCATCATCTTCACACATCGAAAAATCAGATTCATGGAAAGGAATGACTAATGGCTACCAGAGGCCGCCTTGGAATAATTGCTGGCATTTTTCTTTTTGCAACCGTGGGAAGGGAAATAACCGCCTGCACCGGAATCACCCTGAAGGCCAAGGATGGAACCATTGTTTATGGAAGAACCCTCGAATGGGGATCCTTTGACTTGAAAAGCAGGATCATGGTTATTCCCCGTGGCACGCAGTTCACTGGTCAGACCCCTGATGGCAAACCCGGAAAAAGCTGGAAAGCCATTTATGGGGTTGCAGGTGTGGATGGTCTTGAGAAGGACCTGCTGCTGGATGCCATGAACGAAAAGGGTCTGGCCGTGGGGTTGTTCTATCACCCGGGGTTTGCCTCTTACCAGAAGTATGAACCAGCCAAGGCGGCAGATTCGATGGCACCCACCGATGTGGGCCAGTACCTTCTTACCACCTGTTCCACGGTGGATGAGGTGCGTGCAGCCATCGCCAAGGTAGTGGTGGTTCCCGTGGTTGAACCAGCGCTGGGTTTCCCGGCACCCATACACTTCATTGTGACCGAACCTTCCGGCAAGGCCATTGTGATTGAATACCTGAAGGGCCAGCGTGTCATTTTCGAAGCGCCCCTGGGTGTGATCACCAACGCCCCTGGCTATGATTGGCACGAGATCAATCTTCGCAACCATGTGAACCTTTCGGCGGTGGCCATACCCGACAAGAAAATCGATGGTATGGACTTCAAGCCCCTTGGTGGTGGAAGTGGCATGATCGGCCTGCCGGGCGATTTCACCCCGCCTTCCAGGTTTGTGCGCGCTGTTGCGTTTTCGAAGACAGCAAGAACCACCTCCAATGGCGCAGAAACCACCTACGAGTGTTTCCGCATCCTGGATAACTTCAATGTTCCGCTGGGGGCAGCAGAAAGTTCCGGCTCCGATCGCACTGCGGGAATGCGAAGTGCCACCATTTGGACAACAGCCCAAAACACCAAAGATCTCATCCTTTACTATCACACCCAGCACAACCGAAGGGTTCGCATGATAGACCTGAAGAAAATCGACTTCGAAACACCGAGGCAGATTCTTCATTTCCCCCTGGATGCAAAAAAGGCCCAGGACATCGAGGATGTCACCCCTGCAGGCAAGTAATGGCAGCATTACCTGATCGAATGACATCGGTTGAGGAACTTGAGGAAAGCCTTAGCAAACCCACCGCTGGCGTGCTGGATACCCTTCGAAACCTAAAGGGTGATGTGATGGTGCTGGGTGCTGGTGGCAAGATGGGCCCCACCCTGGCCCGCATGGTGCGCCGAGGGTTTGAGGCACTGGGCCAGCCAGACCGCAATGTGATTGCTGTTTCGAGGTTTTCATCCACTCGGGCCAAACAAACACTTCAGGCTCATGGAGTGCAGACCATTGGTTGTGATCTGCTGGATTCCGCAGCGGTGGCGCAACTGCCCAAGGTTCCCAATATTATCTTCATGGCGGGGCAGAAGTTTGGAACTGTGGATTCTCCCGAGGTTACCTGGGCGATGAACACCCTGGTGCCTGCACAGGTGGCACAGCATTTTCATCGATCCCGCATCGTGGTGTTTTCCACCGGTTGTGTTTACCCCATGGTCGGCACGCAGTCTTGCGGCTCTAATGAGAATGACTTGCTTGGCCCGATGGGTGATTATTCCAATTCATGTGTCGGCCGCGAGCGTATCTTCACCTATTTTGCCAAAAAGCTTGGCACACCCATGCTGATGTACCGGCTAAGCTACGCGATCGACCTGCGATATGGCGTACTGTCTGATATCGCAACCAGGGTGTATCGTGGAGAACCGGTGGATGTAACCATGCCTGCCGCCAATGTCATCTGGCAGGGTGATGCCAACGCCCGTGCCATCCAATGCCTTTTGCGAACCACTAACCCACCCGATGCCCTGAATGTAACCGGCTTGCAGCCTGTCAGGGTTCGCGACCTTGCCATCCGCTTTGGCAAACTGTTTGGGGTGGAACCCATCCTGGCTGGTTCCGAGGCAAACACTGCCTGGCTGTTCGATGCAGGAAAATCATACCAATGGTTTGGCCCGCCCGAAGTAGACATCGACCAGATGATCAACCTCACCTACCACTGGGTACGGCAGGGCGGGGAAAGCCTGGGCAAGCCAACGCATTTCGAGGTGCGCGACGGTAACTACTAACGGAGGTTTGCCTACTCGTAAATGGGGTAAAAGGTGTTGAAGGCCAGCTCGCAAAAGACCCCGGGGTCATTAAAACGCTGGTTGCGGTTCAACGCCGAGATGGCCTGCATTTCCGCCTCCGATAGTATGAAATTGTCCACAGCCAGATTCTCTGCCAGCCGGGCAACCCGGGCGGTCTTGGGAATGACCCCGGTTCCCCGCTGAACACCCCACCGCAGCACCACCTGGGCAGGTGATTTGTTCAACCGGTTGGCGGCCGCCAGCACACATGGCTGCAGCAGCACCGAGTCTTCATTCCGGGCCATGCCCAATGGCACATACGAAAGCGCCCCCAAGGGCGAGAATGCCGTCACCGCTATTTCCGACTTTTGGCAGAACCTGAGTAGTTTTTCCTGAACAAGGTAGGGGTGTATCTCCACCTGCAAAACCGCAGGCCGAATGCGAGCCTGAAATAGCAGTTCTCGCAACAGCGTGATGTTGAAGTTGGCCACACCCACCTGTCGCACAAGCCCGGCATCCACCAGCGATTCCATCGCGCGCCAGGTTTCCATCATTGGTACAGCAACAGGACGCATACCGGGCTTTGCGGCACTGGCATCGAAAAACCAGCCCGGTGGGTACGACTTTTCAAACGGCACATACTCCAGTGCTATGGGAAAATGAACCAGGTACAGGTCGAGGTATTCCAGCCCCAGGTCTTCCAGTGATTTTTCCAAGGCCGGCCTGACATGCTGGCCCCGATGGTAAGTGTTCCAGAGCTTGGAGGTGACCCAAAGATCCTCACGCCTGCAAAGGCCATCGCGAATGGCCCGGCGAATACCCTCACCCGTTTCCTTCTCGTTGCCATAATCGCATGCGCTGTCCAGATGCCTATAGCCTGCGCCAATGGCCTCGTACACCAGTTGCGCGGTATCCTCGTTGGGTATTTTCCAAAGTCCAAGACCAACCATCGGTGGGGTGTTCATGAAAATCTTTCTGTTCAAGGATA
>JBEGQX010000260.1:0-9278 GCA_041180805.1 Planctomycetota bacterium | reverse complement strand
GTCCCAAATGTTCCGCGCTAAACAAGGTGCGTCAGCCTTATTGCAGTCAGTGCGCTGAACCCATGACGGATACTACCCCGCCCTGTTACTACTGTGGAAAACAAAATCGAATGGGTAGCCGTTGTTGTATTCATTGTGGCAACAGGATGCGATAAAAACTTATGGTGGTGTTGTGATGATACATGATAAACCTGAAGAAGAACCTTCAATTGGATCAGCGAACGATCATTCGGAAGGTGTTCCTTTGGCCTTGCCTGTGGGTGATCCGGTAAACGAGGTGCCAATGGCCATTCCCCTGGCACTTCCGGTGGAAATTCCCGAGGCCCTACCCGTGGAAATTCAGGAGCTGTCTGTTGCACCTATTCCAGTGGATGTACCAATCCCTGAGTCTGAGGTTTATCAAACTAAAAGTAAAACGCCCTGTCCTATTTGTGGCGCAGCCAGACAAAATGACGAGTCATCCTGCCAGGACTGTGGATATTATTTTACCGCGAAAGATAATGTTGAAGAGCTTGAGCCCCAGGTAGGGGCGCAAGTTGTTCAACAAGGTGCCCAGTTAAACCAGGTTTTTGCAGACCGATTCCATGTTGTAGGTCTTGCCAGGCAAATTGGGAATGTTTTTGTTTTTGATGGCTTGGAAAAAGATGGTGCCAACATTGTTGGTAATGTGTGGATTTATTCTCAGGCGCCTATGTCTTCCAACTCCAGTCAGGGAACTAGCCATGCCATGACTATGGGGTTTTCCGGCCAACCAGTGGCTAATGATGAATTTTTACCGACCTTTGACGATGCGGTTTTGGGGAACCCGGCGCAAGCTGTAACCCGAGAATTGCCACCCATGCTTTTGTGGCCAAATATTGGCTGGTTAAGAAGCACTCTGGATGGAGCTGACAACCCAGCCTTGCCAAAAGTCCTTGTGGCTGGAACAAGCGAAGACAATCACTTCCTCGTACTGGAAAAACCCGAAGGCAGGAATCTTTGGGAGATCTGGGATGATGAATCGCTTTCCTATCCTCAGAAATTTGAGTGTCTTCAATCTTTGGCGAAAATCCTGAAGTCGATACATTCCTGCAATGCTTTCATGGAGTTCGTGCGTCCTGAAAGCGTTGTAATGAATTCTGATGGAAAAATAAGGTTTAGGGATGTACTGGACATCCTTCCCCTGCCCCTTCACCCGGGTGGACCGGTTCGGGGAACCTTATATACCCCGCCAGAGCTGATTTCTGGCAAGGGGTGTGTTAGCGCAAGTGTTTCCATGTACTCTTTCGGGGCACTATTGTATTCGCTGGAAATACTTCACCGGGAATTAAGCGAGGTGGATTTTCAATCACCGGGTGTGCCAAAGCCATTCCTTCCGCAGTTTCCAGATATCAACCCTGCTTTCGGGCGGCTGATTTCGAAAACTTTTGTCCAGGAACCTTTTCAAAGGTTTCCGACCGATGATGGTGCTAGAACGGATTCCACTGGTTTTGATGAGCTAATTCAAACCTTGGATTCGGTCGGCAGGCAGATGGATATGGTCCGGTTGGAGATAGCAAGTTGGACTAATACCGGCATGGTGCGTTCAGGTAACGAGGATGCGTTTGCCCTTTTGCATGCCTCTGAAAGCAGGCAGGATGAAATATCCGATTCTGCCCTTTTGCTGGTGGCGGACGGGATGGGTGGTTACGAAGCCGGAGAGGTTGCAGCGGCCATCACGATGGATGTGCTCAGAGAATGCCTTTCCTCCCAGAAGGCGTTCGCACATCTTTTTGGAAAAAGTCGTTTTGATTTTGGCTCTGAGAATTCCCGTGAAAAAGCCGGGGATCATCACATGCAGCGTTCTAACCCGGAGGAATGCTCGGAAATCATTCGCCAGGCTCTGCGCACCGCGAATGAAAGGGTGTATGGTGCGGCGCGTCAGCCAGGTGCCCAGAGGCGCGGAATGGGATGCACCGCAGAGGCTGTTTATATAGACGGAAAAAATCTCCTGGTTGGCCATGTGGGTGACAGCCGGGTGTACCATTACCGTGCAGGGAGTTTAGTGCAGGTTACCCGGGATCACACCCTTGTAAATCGCTTGGTGGAGCTGGGTACCATATCGGCCGAAGAAGCTGAGACCCACCCCCGCCGTAATGAGCTACAGCAGGCAATTGGTGGCCAGCCTCAGGTTGAGGTTTCTCTTTATAAGGCCAATTTGTCTGTCGGTGATTGGGTTTTGGTTTGCTCGGATGGCCTTACGAATCATGTCAACAACAAGGATCTGAGCTACATGTTAAGCATGGAAGCCCAGTCGGCGCAGATGGCTGCGCGCCGGCTGGTAAACCTGGCAAACATTCATGGAGCCACGGATAACGCCACCGTGGTGGTAATTCGTTGTACATGAGCTGCATAACTTGACACTTGTATACTGGTTGGACTATAAATAGATTGATCAGTCTAATCAGAAATTGGGTGTCATGCCTAAGTCGAAAATCAGTATTGCCTCCATAAGGAAAGCCGAAATTGTGGATGCGGCCATTGCGGTGATTGCCCGCAAAGGTTTGCAAGGGCTTTCTTTGTCAGAGATTGAAAAAAATGCCAGCATGAGCCGTGGACAGTTGACTTATTACTTTCCCTCCAAGGAAAGCATCCTCTTGGCAGTCTTTGATCGAATGCTGGAATTATTGCAAAATGAGGTTTCAGGTTTTGTTTCTCAGAATGCAGGTCGTAATCAGGGCAAATTTGGTGGGTGGCAAAAAGTTAGCGCATTGGTAAATCATTTCATTGAATCCCAGCCATTATCAGATCCCTTTCATGCGCTGGAGTTCACCTTTCTTTCGCAGATTTCACACAGGCAGGATTTTAAGAGGCGCCTTTCTGAGCTTTATGAGGATTGGCGAACACAAATGGCGCTGGATCTGGATTCAAAAAATAAAAATGAAAGCAAATACAGGGATTTTGCCACCCTTGTTCAGGCTATTCTTCATGGGTTAAATATCCAAAAAGCGGCTGATCCAAAATCCTTTGATCCACAAACGATGTCCCGACTTGTGCTGGATGTTCTTTCCAGTTACCTGTTCAAAATCGGAAAATCAAAGAAAAAAAGAAAAGAGGCTTCGGCCTCCGGAGTTAGATCATGAGTAACACCATGAATGCGCCCAAAGCCGATGGTTCTGCGATTTCGATGGAAGATAAAGTCAAGTCGCTTAGGATCAAAGTGGATTCAACTTCAGGGGTAAAAACCAAATCTCAAACTTTTGCATGGGGGTTGGCTTTAATCTTCATGTTGGTTAGTTTGTTGATGGCCTGGAGAAGTTACAAAATTGCTCCTCCGGGTGGCGGGTTGGTTCCGCAAAATAGCACTGAAACTGTTAAAGTGGATTCCATAGTTTCCAAAAAAGAAGCCCCAGTCTCTGAAAAAGTTTCCGCCAAGAATCCTGGGGAAGTAGAAAAGGCACAACCGTCGGTAGGTAAAGGGGCTATTTCTTTGGAGGCAAAAGGTTATGTGATTCCCATGCATCAGATTCAGGTCAGCCCCAAAGTGTCCGGGATGATTGAGAAATTATACTTTGAGGAAGGCAAAAGGGTTAAAAAGGGAGACGTTTTGGCTGTGTTGGAATCAGTTGATTATCAATCTGATGTCGATAAAGCGAAGGCGGTTTTGGAAGCCGCAGTCCAGAAAAGAAATGAACTTCGAAACGGGAATCGACCCGAGGAAATTGAGCAGACAAAACAGGAATACCAGGAATGCCTGGCGCAATTGGAACAAATGCGCCTTGATTTGCAAAGAAACAGGCGCTTGACCGGAACAGCTTCCCTGTCACAAAAAGAGTTGGAAGTAGCACAATTTGGCTACGAAGCCATAGAGCGAAAATGTAGTAAGCTTAAGGCGGGCTATGATCTTATGGTAAAGGGACCGAGGGAAGAAAAACAAAAAGCTGCCGAGGCTGAGGTGAATCAAGCCTTGGCTGAATTGAAAAAAGCGGAATGGAGACTTGGGAATTGTGTGGTTACCGCTCCGGTCTCTGGCGTAATTCTTACCAAGAAAGCCGAGGAGGGGAATATTGTGAACCCTGCCGCGTTTAATATTTCAGCCAGCCTTTGTGATATGGCAGATTTGACGGAATTGGAAGTGGATATGTCTATTCAGGAGCGTGATATTGCCTCGGTGTTCAAGGGGCAAAAATGCAATGTTATGCCAGAGGCTTTTCAGTCATACGGGCCGTTTTTAAAAGCTCATCCACAGGGGTACGAGGGAGTGGTTTCCCGTCTGATGCCTATCGCGGACAGGGCCAAGGGAGCCATTCCTGTAAGGGTGAAAATCACCATACCTCCCGATGAGGAAGGTGTTTATCTGAAACCGGACATGGGTGTTGTTGTTTCTTTTCGACGTGAACCCCAGAACAAATAACTTCTTAACGACTGGAGAAAGAAGTGGCTTCGGAAATATTGGTTAAGGTTGATGGCCTGACGAAGTTTTTTACTCGCGGTTCTGAGAAAATAGAGGTTCTCGACAATCTCAGCTTGAATGTTGGGGTTGGTGAATTTCTAGCGCTCATGGGGCCCAGCGGTTCAGGGAAAACAACCCTGCTCAACATTATTGCCGGCCTTGATACACCTTCATCCGGTTTGGTTAAAGTGGGCGAGAACATAATCAGTACCATGTCGGAATCCCAACTGGCTGCCTGGCGTACCAGGCATGTGGGGTTTGTTTTTCAATTTTACCACCTGCTTCCGGTGCTCACCGCTTATGAAAATGTGGAACTCCCGCTCCTTCTTCTGCCTATTTCCGCGGCTGAAAGAAAAAAACAGGTGATGACTGCACTTGATCTCGTGGGTCTGACTTCCCGAAATAGTCATCGCCCCGGGCAGTTGTCCGGCGGGCAGCAGCAGCGAGTGGGCATTGCCAGAGCCATTGTAACGGATCCAGACCTTATTGTGGCTGACGAGCCCACTGGAGACCTTGATTCCAAGTCTGCGGAGGAAATTTTAGACTTGATGACTCTACTTAAAAACAGCCTGAGGAAAACTATTATTATGGTTACCCATGACCCCAAGGCCGCTTCCAGGGCGGAAAGAATACTTCACTTGGAAAAAGGTAAACTGGTTAGTGAAACAATTAGTCCTTTGGTGAAAACCTAGAACCGGTAGGGGATGAATATGGCCGGCAGTTTTGAAAAACTTCTTTTGGATATCCTTGATGACCCGATCAAGCTTTTGGGTGCGGTTGCTGGCGCTGTTTGCCTGCTGGCGCTGATGGTGTTTTCGAGGGGCATTTTTTTCTACCTGAGGCTGATGTTTTTAAACCTTCGTAGAAACCTTGTTCGGACTGGCCTTACCTCGGTGGCGTCCATGTTGCTTGTGTTTGTTGTGACATTGGTGTGGACCATTCTGTGGTTCCTGAATATTGTCACATCTGAAAAATCCAAAGATTTTAAAGCCATTGTTTCAGAAAAATGGCAGATTCCAAGTCAGATGCCTTTTGCATACCAGGCTAACCTTTCCGAGGGGGCATATAGCAAAGAGGGTGATTATAAAATTGATACGACCAAAGACTCCATGACCTGGCAGTTCTATGGAGCCACCATTGATCCTGAAAAACGAACCAGGGAAAACATTATTTTCTTTTTTGGGATGGAACCTCTCAAAGTCACCAAAATGCTCGACGGCATGGAAGAATACAGCAAGGAACAGTTGATGGAGCTCGAGAAATTATGTGCCGAAATGGTGAAAGATAAAAGGAAGATCATCGTCGGCAAGGAAAGATTGGAGGCGATTAACAAAAGGGTTGGAGAGCGAATCAAGCTTACAAGCCTTAATTATAAAGGGATTGATCTGGAAGTTGAAATCGTTGGTTCTTTTCCTGAGGGAAGGTACAACCAGAGTGCGGTATTGAACAGGGATTACTTGAATGATGCGATAGATGCCTACAACCGTCAAAACCCTGGTACGAAACACCCCATGACCAACAAAAGCCTGAATCTTGTCTGGATTCGGGTTCCCGACAGCGCAACTTTTCAGAAAGTAGAAAAGCAGATCACGGAGTCTCCAAGTTTCACCAGTCCCGCTGTAAAATGTGAGACTGCTTCATCTGGTATAGCAACATTTCTTGACGCCTATCGGGATTTGCTTTGGGGGCTTCGGTGGATTTTGGCGCCGTTCATCCTCGCAACCATGGCATTGATTATTGCGGTGGCTATTAGCATCAGCGTAAGAGAGAGGCGCAGAGAGATTGCAGTTATGAAAGTTCTCGGGTTTATGCCTTACCAGGTTTTAATCCTTGTGCTGGGAGAAGCGATCATGGTGGGTGCGCTTAGTGGCTTGGGTAGTTCCCTGGCAACTTATTGGATGATCAATGATTACTTCGGCGGATTGAAGTTCCCCATAGCTTTCTTTCCCATCTTTACCATTCCTTCCGATGCTTTATGGTGGGGGCCTGCCATCGGGGTTGGAACTGGATTGGCGGGAAGCTTATTGCCTTCCCTGGGTGCCTGCAGGGTGAAAGTTTCGGAAGTTTTTGCGAGAATCTCCTGATTCTTGGAGCGACCATGGGATTACTTGAGAAAATGTCCATTGTGCTGGGAGTGATTTTTGCCATTACCTTCCTGCTTGCCTTTGTGGGCAAAATACCACTGAATTACAACATTCGAAATCTGGTTGTGAGATGGCCCATAACGCTGATGACAGCGATGGCATTCACTCTTGTGGTTGGCGTGTTGATTGTGATGCTTGCATTTGTGAATGGCATGTACAAGCTTACCGAAAGCAGCGGGCATTCGGAGAATGTCTTCGTGCTTTCGGATGGTGCCACCGATGAAATTTTCAGCAACCTGGGTTATCGCGACATTGGTGAAATAGAATTCAATCCTGGGGTTTTGCGCGATTCATCCAACAAACCGCTTGCCAGTTGGGAAACTTATGTGATTGTGAACCAGCCGATTCCCTTGCATGCCCGCAAAGGCGACCGGCGTAGGCGATTTCTTCAGGTCCGTGGGATTTTAGATCCTGCGCGATCCGGTATTGTCCACCATATTGGCTTGAAAAGTGGTGTTTGGTTTTCCACGGGAGATGAAGGCGGTGGTGTAAGAGAGGTGACATTGAACGAGCAAGGCAAAGAGCCCCGAAAGGTGCCTGCCACCGAAGTGGTTCTTGGTGCGGGTATTGCCAGGGAGTTGGGGCCTGATTATTACAAAACGGCCTTGGATGCGGGCGATGTTTTTACCATGGGAGATAAGTATTGGTATGTGGCGGGGGTGATGGATTCAGCCGGTTCGACTTTTGATTCCGAGATTTGGGCCAAGTGGAAGACGGTAGCCGAGAGGTTTGGAAAGGAATCATACACAACTGTTGTGCTGAAAACCAGGGACAAAGAAGCGGCCTCTGCCACGGCTGTGGATTTGGTAAAGAACTACAAAAAGTCTGCGCTGCAGGCGTATATCGAAACGGATTATTACGAGCGTTTAAACAGCACGAATAAGCAGTTTCTGGTGGCAATTATTTTTGTGGCCATCATAGTTGCTGTAGGTGGTGTTTTTGGGATCATGAACACTATGTTTGCAGCAATTAGTCAGCGGTCCAAGGATATTGGTGTTTTAAGAATCATAGGATTCGCGCCCTGGCAGATTCTTTTCTCGTTTTTTCTGGAGGCAATTATCCTTTCCTTTTTGGGTGGTGCTTTGGGGTGCCTCGTCGGAAGCTTTGCGGATGGATTTACTGCCAGTAGCATCATGAGCAGTGGTGCTGGTGGTGGTAAAAGTATTCTTTTGAAACTAACTGTTGATTTGAAAATGATTCTGGGCGGAATACTTTTTTCCGTTGCGATGGGAATGGTTGGGGGGTTGGTGCCAGCGCTTGGGGCGATGCGACTTAAACCTTTGGAATCCCTGCGATAATGGTCGAAACTTTTTCCTCCCTGCACTTGGTTCTTACCAGGTTGGAGGTTGCGGAAGTTGAAATGGCTTCAGCAAAATTCACATCAATGACATCCAGCGAGCGGGATGTCTGATCTTTGTGTCTTGAAATATTGACTGGAATGATGGGAATGCCGGTATCTTGTACCCACTGGATAACTTCAGTGGTCCAAGGTCCATCAAGGCTAAGCGAAACCACATGTCCAGCGGAAAGGTTTTCTTTAATTTTTGCCAGCAAGTTTTGAAGCTTTTCCTCACCCTCGGCAAAGTTTTTTAGCCAGCCAATGTTATGGTAGTGGGCAACAAAGCCAAGATAAGTTGGTATGTATTCGGGAGTTGTGTTCTCCACAAAAAGACTTCTGGCTGTACGGTCGGTCGCGGAAATGATGTAAAAAGAATCAAGAATTCCAACACCCTCATGAAACAATACAGCAGGCCCTTTGCCCGGTAAATTGTGCATTCCGTGTGCCCTTAAGCTGTATTTGGGAAAACAATAGGACCAAAGCAAGGTTCTGAGAAACAGGTCTGGCATTCTAATGCGAAGTATTAGAAGTGTTGAAAGTGTGAACAATGCCGCACCTAGAAAAAGAAATCTGGGTAGTTGCTGATTATCGTAAATGGTTTGTGTGTTCTTGTTTTGGCTGGCAAGTCGTCTGTATTCGATGTTGCCCTTGGTGTAGGAGGACACAAAAACCAAGGACCCGACATTTAATTGTTCACCCAAAGGGTCTAGTAGCAACCTCTCCCCTTCCTGTTCTGACATTTGGCCATTTGCGGTTGTGATGGTATAGGATACCGGTCTGCCATGTTCGAGCTTTAAGGCAACAAGCGTTCCTTCTAAATATGGTTTAAGGGTAATTGGGGGACAAACTCCGGTGTTATGGGCCAACTTTACAATCACGAAAAAAAGGATGGATGCGAATATGGCCCCCGTTACATTGATGAGGTTGCTCGTTGCGATGGCATCGCCCTTGCTTGTCTTGGGAGCACGGTGCTGGATTAGAGTGAATAGCGGGACAACATAAAAACCGGTAAAGAAGCCTGTGGAAATAATTAAACCGACCATGGCTGGGATGCTATTCAGGCAAAATGCCAGGGAAACTATGCTTCCCACCATTCCCAAGATACCCACCGGCACCAATCCCAATTCAATTTTTCCGCCAGAAAGGAAGCCAACGAGCGGGCTTCCAAAACATACGCCAAGGGCAACCATTCCAACAATGGCGCTGGTTTTTAATTCAGTCCAGCGTGGGATTTGTGATTCTCCATGCATGTAAATCGTGGCGCGGGTGAAAGCAACAATAAAGGTGAAAAATGCTAGTCCTATGACTGCCACTGCCAATGGCTTGGAAGTCAGCAACTGTTTCAGATTGTTCCACACAGGACCATAAATATAGGCGGGAAATG
>JBEGQX010000259.1:0-9028 GCA_041180805.1 Planctomycetota bacterium | reverse complement strand
AAGGGCCTTGCAAATATTTACTTTTCAAACAGCACAGTATTTACGATGATGTAGGGTGTGGCGAATATTTAATTCATGAGCTTAAAAATGCCTGATCGCAACAAATACATGACTGTTATGGCAAGCATTATATTCTTGTTTTTAGTGGGGATTTGCAAAGCTCAACCGGAAAGCCAAGCTAACTTTTTGAAAACGCATTGCGGCAGATGCCATGATAATGAGAATCCCAAGGGCAATTTCAACATTAAATCTCTTCATGATAATTTTCAGGACAAAAAATCAAGGTCGCAGTGGTTGAAGATCATCCAGCAGATTGAATCCGGCGCCATGCCCCCGAACTCCTCAAAATTACCCCAAGAGGAATACTCTCAATTAAAAAGTTGGATTACCAAAGAAATTTCAAAGGCAATGAGTTCCGAAGGGCGTGTAACTTTAAGGCGATTGAATCGAGTTGAATACGAAAACACCGTTCGGGATTTATTTGGTGTTGATGTTGCTGTTAAGGAAATACTTCCAGAAGATGCGACCTCCCAAGGGTTCGACAACATAGGTGAAGCACTAAACATATCGCCCGTGCAGATGGAAAGGTATCTCGAGACAGCGGAGACTGTACTTTCCGCTGCGACAAGTCCGGTGCACAACCTTAAATCTGAAAAGGAAAAATTTGATCTTTTTGATTCGCTACCAAAATGGTTCATAACCGGTGTTTACAAAATGGAAGATGGCGTGGTCCTTTTCCGTAATGTGGGTGATTCCCCGACGGATGTCAGAAAATTCCGCGCGCCCGCACCGGGAAAATACAAAATCCGCATTTCAGCTTCCGCCTATAATTCGGAAACACCATTGCCCATGGCTGTTTTAATTGGCAATTTTGTGGTTTCAGGAAATAAAACTCGGCACCTTGGTTACTTTGATGTGCCCCCGGGCAAACCAACTATTTTGGAAATAGAGGAAAGATTAAGTTTAAAAAACGACACCGTGAAAATTGGACCTATTGGGTTACCTCATGTTTACCTTCGCCAGGAAAACATTATTGAATACCCGGGCCCTGGCTTAAAAATCCACTGGGTGGAAATTGAAGGACCTTACCCTGAAACCTGGCCAACCGAAAGTTACAGAAGGGTTTTTGGAAATATAGACCCGAAAAAAGGCACTATTGCGGATGCTGAAAAACTGCTTGCGGAGTTCGTCCCCAGGGCTTTCAGGCGCCCAGTAAGCAGCGAGGAAATCAAACCTTATGTTCAGTTTATTCAGAGAACGCTGGATTCTGGGCAAAATTTTGAATCCGCAATGCGGGCTGGATATAAGGCAGTGATGGTATCACCCAATTTCCTTTTTCTAAAAGAATCGCCAGGAAAATTGGATGATTTCCAGATCGCATCCCGGCTTTCTTATTTCCTTTGGAGTTCCAAACCTGACGAAGAACTTCTTCATATCGCCCGCAGTGGAAAATTGACAAACCCAGAAATCCTACACCAGCAAGTTGAACGCATGCTCTCCAGTTCAAAATCTGCGGCTTTTACGGAAAATTTTACCGGGCAATGGCTAAATCTCAGGGAGATCAATGCTACAACCCCGGACAAAACTCTTTACCCAGAATACGACGACTTGTTGAAATGGTCTTCGGTTCGGGAAACTCATTTATTTTTTGAAGAAATGCTAAGTAAGAACCTGGGATCAAGCAATATTATTGAATCTAAATTTGCAATCCTGAACGGTCGACTTGCTAAGCATTATGGTATTCCGGAAATTCATGGTGTTGGTTTCCAAAAAATAAACTTGAAGCCGGAATATCACCGTGGGGGCATACTGACACAAGCCAGTGTTCTTAAGGTTACAGCCAATGGAACCAACACATCACCTGTCATCCGTGGTACCTGGATACAGGATAAGATTCTTGGCAAGCCGGTGCCTCCTCCACCACCAAATGTGCCCGCAATTGAACCGGATATTCGCGGAGCCATTACTATTCGGGAACAATTAGCCAAACACAGAGAGGTAAAAACCTGCGCATCCTGCCATGCAAGAATTGATCCTCCGGGTTTCGCTATGGAAAACTACGATGTAGTAGGTGGTTGGCGAGATCGTTACCGCATAGCGGCGGAAAGAAAAAACTGGGTTAACAATCGTGTTGGCCCCCTTGCAAAATACCTTGCCAGCTACCAGTATGGATTTGGCCAACCTGTGGATGCTGGCGATGCATTTGAAAACGGCCCCGCCTTCTCAGGGATCGATGAATTCAAAAAAGTTTTACTTCAGGATCCCGAGCAAATCGCCAGAAACATCACCGGAAAACTTCTGGCCTATGCAACCGGCCAGCCCGTTGGGATATTAGAACAAGATTGCGTGAACGGAATTTTAAATCAAACCAAGTCATCCAACTATGGATTGCGTTCCATAGTTCATGCCGTGGTACAAAGTGAATTGTTTCTGTCTAAATAAAGGATAGCCATGAAAACAACCAAACATTTATCCAGAAGGCTTTTTATCCGTAGTGCCGGAGTATCCCTTGCCCTTCCAATTCTGGAATCTGCTGGTTTTGGTCTACCAAAGTCACCAGAAAATAAAATTTCCAGAATGATATGCATTAATACCTCTCTGGGCTTACACACCCCAAACCTTTTTCCATCCAAGACAGGTTTTGAATATGAAACAACTCCCTATTTGGAACAAATAAACGATTTTCGAAAAAGCTTTACTGTTTTTTCAGGGCTTTCCCACCCCGAAGTGGATGGTGGGCACCCCACAGAATTGTGCTATTTGACCGCAGCACCACACCCCCGCGCGGATAATTTCAAAAACACGATTTCACTGGATCAGTTTGCCGTTGAAAAAATCAATCCACAGACCAGAATTCCATCGCTGGTATTATCATCAGATTCCAGCCGGGGAATTTCCTTTACCCGTGGAGGTGTACCCATACCCGCAGAGTCCAGACCTTCCAGAATATACCGGGAAATGTTTGTGAATGGCTCTCCTACAGAGGTTAAAGGCCAGTTGCAAAAATTGCAACAAGGCCAAAGCATCATGGATACGGTATTGGAGGAAGCCAAAAAGTTTCAGAAATCCCTGGGTAAACAGGATCAGGAAAAATTAAGCGAGTATTTTTCTGCTGTAAGGGAAGTTGAAATCCGCATGACCAAGGCTCAGGAATGGGTTCAAAAGCCAAAGCCTAAAGTGGATATGAAGCCCCCAGTGGACATTCAGAGTTCTTTGGAAATTTCCGCCAGGGTTCGTTTGATGATCGACATGATTCACCTGGCCCTGCAAACGGATACAACCAGATTTATCACATTTGCCCTGAATGGCCTTAATGCAGTACCGGTTATTTCCGGAGTAACCCAAGACTGGCACAATCTTTCCCACCATGGACAAGATCCTTCCAAGCTTTCGGAACTTAGAATCATAGAGATCGAGCAAATGCGCCTTTTCGGTGAATTATTGAAAAAACTTAATAGTAGCACTGAAAACGGAGTCCCATTGCTAAATACCACCACCGTAATGTTTGGCAGCAACCTGGGAAACGCAAGCAGTCACGATAACAAAAATATGCCAATAATCATTGCGGGTGGTCCATTCAAGCATGGCCAGCATATCGCTTTCGATCCCCGCAAAAATCCTCCGCTTTGCAACTTATATGTCAGTATGCTGCAAGGACTCGGAGTAGAAACAGATAAGTTTGGAAGCAGCACTGGAACCATAAATGGGCTGGAATTATCCAAAACTTCTTAAAACGATCCTTTCTTTGCGAGAATAACATTCGATGAACCGCAGAAAGTTTCTAAACACAGGCCCATATTTAGCGTATGCAGGATTAGGACTTTCCCATGAAATCGTTTCAGCGCAAGCATCAGAGTTAACCGATACTGCCAAAAAAATAGAATCTCTCAAACCGCTTCTTACACCACAAGATGCTTTCTATGATGTTTCTCGGGGGAACCCCAAACCTTTCAACTTAAAAGGCAAGGCTTTAGATGAGGCACGATTAACCCCGGAATCCTGGCGCTGCGAAATCACTGCTGATCCGTTTACCGAGGAACCTCACACCAAGGTCGCCTCCAAGTTGGAAAAACCGCTCACCATTTCGGATGGAACCGCACTCGACCTGCCTACGCTACTTAGTTTGGGTAAAAAACACGAAGTTCATTTTCTGAAGGCCATGCAGTGCCTGAATCTTGCCAGTCCGTTAGGACAAGGACTTTGGACGGGTGTGCCACTTCGGGAAGTTTTGAAATTATGCGGCAAAATGAGCGATGTGCGCAGAATCTATTTCTGGGGTTTTCATAACAATGACCCCAAGCAAGTTTTTAAATCCTCGTTAAGTTACACTCAATGCATGGAAACACCGCCGGGCGAACTACCCGCCTTCCTTGCATACCGCCTTAATGGCAACTCACTTTCCCTGGAAAGAGGCGGCCCCGTACGCATGATTGTTCCATGGTCCCATGGTTACAAGTCGATCAAATGGCTTAACCATATTTTTGTGACCAATGACCCACGAAATAATGACACCTATGCCCACGGCAACAATGATCCGGATTCATACCTGAAAACCGCGGCATATCTGGACAGCACGCTGGAGGGCAAAAAATTCAAGGTTGGAGACTTTGTAACAGTGACCGGTCAGGTGATAAATGGCTTGAGTGGACTTAAACGAGTGGAGTATTGGGTTCGAAAAGTAGAGGGCGAAACAAAGCCTCTGGCTGACGATGCCCCGGAATTGCTTGAAGCACCGTGGAAACCATGTGAATTACAACCCGAACCAGATTGGAAGCAAATCCTTCCCAAGAACGCCAAACCAGCCCACATGCTTGGTTTCGACCAGAAGAAATTTAAAGCACTTTCCTGGCCGCCACGGTATGGCATGTGTGCATTTTTTGTGGTCATCCGGGGATTGACACCTGGAGAATATGAAATTCGCGCCCGCTCGATCGACCTAAATGGTTACGCTCAACCACAACCAAGGCCTTCCCAAAAATCTGGCAAAAACAGCATTCAGGTTAGGCGTATTGAAGTGATGCAAAATACATAGAATCCCTCTTTTGCCGCGACTCATCATTTCTTAAATGAATCAAACTCATTCTCCAGAAACTCGAGCCTGCCACTTTGTTTGAATTATTTGAAATAAAATGGTACATTTAACTGAATATAAACCTTACCTTCACTCCCTACCGGCGAAATTAAGCGTGATTTTCAAAAGTTTCATTCCATTCCACCATATTTTCGCCTGTACTTTCCCTGCGCTGGCAATCGCTTTAGTTTCACCTGGAATCGCGGGCGAGGAGGATATTTCCGAAAAGAAGCGGGCTGAAATTCTTAAAACATTTCGGGATTCCCCTTTTCTGAACAAATATTGCATAGAGTGCCACGGAAAAAATAACCGTGTGAAGAAAGGCGATGTCTCATTTGCCAATGCTCTAAAGCGCCCAGGGGCAGGGGAATTCCGCAAACAATGGCAGGCCACTTTTGTGAATGTGAAGGAACATTCCATGCCACCAGTGGATGCCAAAAATCAACCCACTGATGAGGAAAGAAGAAAATTTCTGGAACTGATTCCCCTGATCAAATACCTCAACCCAAAGGACCCGGGACTTTATGTCATTCGCCGGCTAAACAATGTGGAATATGGCAACACCCTACACGACCTCCTGGGCGTTGACCCTTCCGTAGCCAAAGACCTGCCCGACGAAGTGCCTGGAGAAGGATATCTGAACACTCTTTCACCGTTACAAACTGAGCAATACCTGGCGATTGCGAATGAGGCGTTAAACCGATCACTGGGCCCCAAGGAAGGCCCCCCAACCACAAGGCAAAAACTTCTCTTTGGAAACACACCATCTTCCGTTAACGATTGGAGGGAAACTGCAAGAAAAGTTTCTACCTCGCTTGCTCGAAGTACATATCGGCGACCCCCGACAAAGGAAGAAATTGATGTTTTGTTGCGTATTTTCGATCTCTCTCGCAACAATAAATTAGACTATCAATCGTCTATGCGTATGGTGCTTAAGGCCATGCTTGTTTCCCCACAGTTTCTTTTCATCACTCCGGCTAAAGAACCAGCAGAAAATGAAGCAATTGTTCCTCTTGATAACCATCAACTTGCTTCGCGTCTTTCCTATTTCTTGTGGTCCACCATGCCAGATTCCGAACTATCCAACCTTGCCGATTTAGGAAAACTTCAAGAACCTGACATTCTTCGGAATCAAGTCAAACGTATGCTTTTGGATTCCAGATCAAGAGCACTTTTCGACGGCTTTGGTTCTCAATGGCTGGGCATCAGAGATTTAAAAGATAAACGATTCGATCCAAAAAAATTCCCCGGAATGACACCCGAATTGCGAACGGCAATGTACGATGAGGTACGGTTATTGTTTGATAGTATTATCCGCGAAAACCAAAGTATCTTGAATTTTATCGGTAGCAATTACACCTTTGTGAATGAAGACCTCGCAAAAATATATGGATTTAAGGAAAACATCAACGGACCACAAATGCGGCGTATTGAGATCATCGATGCTAACCGTGGCGGAATTCTAGGCATGCCTGGCATTCTTGCAATGACTTCCTTCCCCGATCGAACCAGCGCGGTTAAACGTGGGGCATGGGTACTTGAACAAGTTCTGGGAGAACGCATTCCGCCCCCGCCTCCCAATGTGCCCGCTCTGGAAAAGCAGGACAAAAACAAGGTCGCAAACTTGACATTGCGCCAGCGCACGGAGCTTCATCGCACCAATTCTGTTTGTGCAAACTGCCACAAGATTATGGATCCAATTGGCTTTGGATTGGAAAATTTCGATGCTATCGGTCGCTGGCGTGACAAGGATGATTCTGGGGCCCCGATTGATGCCGCCGGGGAACTTCCCGGAGGTTTTAAATTCAATTCGCCTAAAGAACTTAAAGCGATCATCGCAACACGCAAAGAAGATCTCACCCGCAACCTGGCCGAGAAAATGCTCGCTTATGCCCTCTGCCGCCAAATTGAAGGTTATGACCAAATTGTCGTTGACCGCCTGCTGGAAAATATCCAAAAGGACGATTACCGCATGCAATCACTGGTTACTGAGATTGTAACAAGCTATCCATTTACCCACCGCCGAGTCAAATAAGGTAAAACCATGATCCAAAAATCCATGCTTAATCGCCGTAACTGTCTGAAAGGAATCGGAGTCAACCTCGCCCTACCCCTGCTGGATTCAATTAGCTGGGCCGGGAACGACAAAGGAAAATCCAAACCCCCGATTCGCCTCGGTTTCATGTATATGCCGCATGGTGTTATCATGGAAGAATTCTGGCCTGCTAACCCTGAAAAATTCCTTTCAGCGCCTCCACGTGCCATTGAATCGTTGCGTCCTGTGCTTAAGCAATGCCTAATGGTCAAGGGCATTTCCGGCGTGCCAATCAAACCATTTAACGGGGCTCCCCATGCTTTGGAACTTTCGACCTGGCTTACCGCCACACTCCCCAACGCAGATCACCGGAACAAAATTGACATCGCAATTTCTGCCGACCAGATAGCTGCCAATTATGTTGGCGGATTAACTGCGCTACCATCGCTGGAATTGGCCACCATGCCTCAAACTCATAAGGAAAACCAAGAGGGGCTTAATGAAGGGTACTATTCCCATTGCAGTTTTCGCTCGGCAACTCAGGCGATGCCCGCGGAAATCAATCCACGCAATGTGCTTAACCGCCTGTTTGGCAAGGCTGACAAGCCCGGCACCGCACCCCAACACGATCCGTTAGACCGCAGCATGCTTGATTTAGTCATCGGTGGAGCCCGCGACCTTCGCAAAAGACTTCCCCAAGAGGACCAGCATAAGCTTGATGAATACCTTGACAGCGTTCGCGCCGTGGAACGACGCATCGCTTCCATTGAACAGCGACAAAAGGATGCGGCACTTGAAAAGGCTGGCATCGCTACAAAAATGCGCAACGCATCCGATTCACCACCCATCGAGATTAAAATCCCCGTCGGCAACAAACGCAGCGAATTCATGCAAGTGATGTGCGACCTTAATGTTCTTGCTTTTCAGACGGACACTACACGGGTCAGCACTTATATTGGTTCCACGCCAAACGGTGTAACTTACCCCGAACTTGGCTTAAGCGGCGAACATCATTCCTTTACCCACCATCAAAATCAAGCGGAAACCATGGCAAAGGTTGCCGCGATAACCTCGTTTAATATTTCTCAGTTTGCTTATATGGTTAAGAAAATGGCAAGCCTCAAAGAAGGCAACGGCACACTGTTGGACAATTGCATTATGATGTGGGGTTCCGGATTGGAAGACGGCAACAAACACACCCGTGAAAACCTTCCTTTCATCATCGCGGGTGGTGGCGGTGGATCTCTGAAGACTGGACGCTTTATAACCACCAAAGGCAATCAGGGCGATTTATTAACCACCCTTCTAGCTTGTATGGGAATTCCCGTGGACCGCCCTATTGGCATTGCAACGAAACAAATCAAAGAAATGATGAAAGGGTAAAAGTGCTTAGACTAGCAAGCCTTAATCAAATGATTTGTTAGTAAGTTGATAAAGAAGTAAGGAACAACCACAAGTAAACTAACGTCCCCGGCGGGATTCGAACCTGCAACCTTCGGCTTCGGAGTTTGGTATCCTTTTTCAAAAAACAAATCGCTAACCATTTACCCCAAAACAACTTACAGCAAACCAATGTTGATCTGGCAAGTCATTCTTGCCTAAATCTTGCCCAAGTCTTGTCAGTACTCACTGAATCTTGGCCGAAATTACCAGCCAACACCAAATCCGCCATAATGGCGCTATTATCAATCCAGGAACAACATTAAACGGCTGATTATTCAACAAAACTCCAACCTTTTCCAAAGAAGGATTCTAAAAGCAACTCTTAGAAAAAACTCTTTGGGGACAATGATTAATAAAGTAGCACCGAACTTTATCTAATCATCGTGTTCAGGTCGGTATTTCTAAATCATCATTCTATTGAAACATACTGTGATTTTTTCGGGGGCTGATCAGTCATCAAACAGTGATTTTATTTTGTA
>JBEGQX010000258.1:0-2914 GCA_041180805.1 Planctomycetota bacterium | reverse complement strand
CCCGGTAGCTTAACAGGGTACTAATACCCATTTTGCTGAAAATCTTGAGCAAGCCTGCATCAATAGACTTGATGTAATTTTTAATCGCCGAACCAAGGCTTAAAGGTGAACCATTGTTGTCCACCATCATGTTATCTGCATTAAGCCCCTCGAATGTTTCAAAAACAAGGTAAGGGTTGATTGCGCTGGCTCCATAACCAACCAATAGCGCAAAATGCATCACTTCCCTGGCTTCACCGGTCTCCACGATGATGCCACACTTACCTCGCAAACCACCCCTGAGCAAATGATGATGCACCCCAGCAGTGGCAAGCAACGATGGAACAGGAACATTATCCTTGTCCAATCCTCGATCAGAAAGGATAAGAATTGTTGCTCCGCCCTCAACCGCTGCCGTTGCCTCACTGCGAATTCGTTCCATGGCTTTTCGCAGCCCGTTCGGCCCTTCTTTCTTGGAGAAAAGGGTTTTTATTGTTTTTGTTTCAAAACCTGGAAGGTGCGCCCTGCGAATTCTCTCAAGCTCGGAATTGGTAAGGGTTGGCGTCTCAAGGCGAAGCATTCTTGCGTGAAGCGGGCTTTCCCCAAGGAGATTCACTTCCGCGCCAAGAAGTGATTCTGTACTCATCACCACTTCTTCGCGTATGGCATCTATGGGGGGATTTGTAACTTGGGCAAACAATTGTTTAAAGTAATTAAACAGCAACTGGCTGCGATCGCTTAACACAGCCAAAGGAATATCTGTTCCCATGCTGGAGACAGGCTCTTTCCCATCCTTTGCCATGGGAAGCAAAATCCGATTGATATCTTCCTGGGTAAACCCAAAGGCGTGCTGCCTCTTTAATAAACTGGTGAACTCCTTCTTTGAATTCTCTTCCACTTCAATGTCGGGAAGTTTTTCCAAGGTAAGTTGGTACTGTTCAATCCACTGAAGATATGGCGATTGCTTTGCAAGCTTTTCTTTAACTTCTTCATCCGTAATGATTTTGCCAGCACTAGTATCCACAAGGAAAATTCGGCCCGGCTGCAATCTCCCCTTAGTAATAATTTTTTCCTGGGGAATTGGAAGTACGCCCGTTTCACTGGCAAGAATTACAGTACCATCGTTCAACACCGAATATCGACTTGGGCGCAACCCATTACGATCAAGCATTGCACCAACAAGGGTTCCATCGGAAAAACATAAATCAGCCGGGCCATCCCATGGCTCCATCAGGCAACTATGGTACTGGTAATAAGCCCTTTTGGCAGATTCCATGTCTGGTTGGCCTTCGTATGCCTCTGGAACCATCATGGTGATGGCATGGGGCAAAGACCGGCCGGCCTGGATCAGCAATTCCAAACCCTGATCCAGAATAGCGGAATCGCTCAAACCTTCGGATGGGAGCGGAACAATATGCTCCATATTTTTACCAAACCGCTCATTTTGCATCATCGCACTTCGAGCTTTAAGCCAGTGCGCATTACCCTGAAGTGTGTTGATTTCCCCGTTATGGGCAAGAAAACGGAATGGTTGAGCCAAAGCCCATTGGGGAAACGTGTTGGTGCTGTAGCGACTATGAACAATCGCCAAGGCAGATTCCATCAGAGGATTGCTTAGATCCTGAAAATAGGTAAGCAGTTGATCAGCCTTGAGCATTCCTTTGTAAATAAGGGTCTTGGAACTGCAACTTGCAAAGTAAACGGATGGCTTTTTTCCATCAATGGCGCTGGAAGAAGCCCAGTTTTCAGTTTTTCGCCTGCAAACATAAAGACTGGTTTCCAAGTCTTGGTTCGATTTCCCAGAATCTTTTGCCACAACGAAGGCCTGTTTCAGTGCAGGTTCTTGAGAGCGAGCAAGCCACCCAATTGCATCCGAATTTACCGGAACTTCGCGCCAGCCAAGTATTTTTAAACCTTCTTCGTTGGCAAACTTTTCAAATGCCTTTTCAGCATGAGATTGCTCTTTGGCATCTTTGGAAAGGAAGGCAAATGCCACGCCATAAGAACCAGCTTCCGGAAGTTTGATACCAATTTTTCCAGCGACATCGACAAAAAACTTGTGAGGAACTTGCATAAGAATCCCAGCGCCATCGCCGGTATCAGGATCACACCCGCAAGCACCACGATGTTGAAGATTAAAAAGAATCTTCAAGGCATCACTGACAATGCCATGACTTTTCTTGCCATGCATGTTGGCAATGAAGCCTACGCCGCAGGCATCTTTTTCAAATTTTGGGTCGTATAGGCCTTGGGGTTCCAAAGGAAGTGGAAAAAACTTGTCTGACGATGAGTTATCTGACATCTTCTTAAAACACCCGCAAGCTTAATGAAATTTGGTATCGAAACCATTATTATTTTAGGAAATCTTAAAGCACTGATGATAATTTCATTCATTTTTTTCAAGAAACAATCATACACACTGCAAAGGCCAGATTCCTAAGCACGCTAAAAACTAAATTTTTGATGATATGCTATGGTAAGTTTTAACGATTCTTGTAATTATTCCAAGAATTCTGTTGCTTAGAGCAGCCAAAATCCTCTATGGATGAAGGCTATGGTTTTGGTTTTATTTCATTCAGGAGAAATCGATGTCGACAGGTAAGTTAGTTAAGCATGATGTTAAGGATTTAAATCTTTCAGGCCTGGGCAAGAAACGCATTCTTTGGGCTGACTCTGATATGCCCGTTCTTGCAAGGGTTCGTGATCGTTTTGCCAAGGAAAAACCCCTTGCTGGACTTCGAATGTCAGCCTGTCTTCATGTGACTGCTGAAACCGCCAATCTGGCCCGTACCTTGCAAGCAGGTGGGGCAGACTTAGTTCTTATTGCATCCAACCCTCTAAGCACCCAAGATGATGTGGCGGCCAGTCTTGTAAAAGATTTTGGCATTTCAACCTTTGCCATCAGGGAAGAAGATAACGACACTTATTACAAACA
>JBEGQX010000257.1:0-4638 GCA_041180805.1 Planctomycetota bacterium | reverse complement strand
TGCCATCACCACCCCTATGCCATCATCCATGGCCAGCAGCATGGCGTTGTAAGTTCGCCTTCGTTCATCCCTGATATGTTTGAATTTTTCAAGCCGACTGTCGGTGGCATGCATCGGAGTGTGTACCGCATTGAAAGCCAGATAAAGAAACCAAGGCTTACCCTGGTTTTTACCGACGAAATCCGCAGCTTCAGCGCCAAAGGCATCTGTGGTGTAGCCAAGATTGTTCACTGGTTCATTGCCGCGCAATATTCCGGAGCGATCAAAATAACTATGTGCACCACCCAAAAACCCAAAGAATTCATCAAAGCCCCTTTTCTGGGGAACCATGTCCGGGTTAGAACCCAGATGCCATTTTCCCACCAGGGCGGTTCTATAACCATGTGCCTTCAATCGATCAGCAATTGTGCTTTCGCTAAGTGGCAGGCCAGCGTTGCCACCCCCGGGATTAAATTCATGACCAAAGCGTGTTTGATATCTGCCTGTAAGCAAACCAGCCCTGGTTGGCGAACAGTACGGACCACTTACATAACCATTTGAAAAACGCACCCCCGAAAAAGCCAGTGCATCGATATTTGGGGTTGGCACATCCTTGCAACCTTGGAAACCCAAATCGTTATAGCCAAGATCATCCGCAACTATGAAAAGTATGTTGGGCTTTTTTTCCGCAGCATGCAACCAACCCGGAACCAACAATCCTGCCACCAACAAGCATCTTCCAAGCAAATGATTAATCATGATTTGTTATCCGTGCACATTAAAAACAAACTCCTGGAAAAACTGTACCACAAATCACTTTTCAAATCACCGTGCAGGATGAAACATTAAAGACATCCATCATGTGCCACAGAAAGTGCGATATCCAGGGAAGGGTGGGGTGCTATGAAATTTTTCATACCCCGGTTGCTCTTCGAATGGTTTGGAAAGGCATTTCAATAATGCATCCATAACACTGTAATCTTCGTGATCCGTGGCGGCCCTGAGAGCCTGTTCCACATGGTAATTACGGGCAATCACCGCGGGGTTAAACTTTTTCATGCCCGCAAAAACATCTTCCTTTGAAAGGTTTTCGCGCTGTAGTCTTTCACACCAACGTCCATGCCAATCCAAAAATTTTGGGTCTGCAAAAGGCCCCTCTTTAGGCAAAACATTCATGGAAAGATCCCGGAATGTCTGCGTGTAATCTAATTGCGCCAACTCCATCCAATTTAACAACCATTGCACAAGCTCTAGATCAGCATCTTCAGCCGTTGTCATCCCCAGTTTTTTCCTCATACCGTTAAGCCAATATTGTTCATGAAGTTCGGGAAACTTCCGCAAAAGCTCGGTCGCCAACCCAATGGATTTTTCCTCTTCAGAATCCAATAAAGGCAGCATGGACTCCGCCAACCTTGCAAGGTTCCATTGTGCTATCCTTGGCTGATTACCAAAAGCGTATCTGCCTGCATGGTCGATGGAACTGAATACCGTATCGGGGTTGTATACATCCATGAAGGCACAGGGACCATAATCAATCGTTTCACAGGAAATTGTCATATTGTCCGTGTTCATCACCCCATGGACAAACCCAACAAGCTGCCAGCGGGCGACCAAATCTGCCTGACGATTAATGACACGCGCCAAAAATTGCAAATAACGGTCACTCTCTTTTTCCAAATCTGGTTCATGACGTGAAATTGAATATTCCACCAAGGCATTCAATACATTTTGGTCTTCAACCCTGGCGGCATACTCAAAAGTTCCAACCCGTATATGGCTTGCTGCGACACGCGTTAAGATTGCACCACGTAATGTCGTTTCACGAAACACAGGTTCTCCGGTGGTGACCACTGCCAGACTTCGAGTCGTGGGGATTCCCAAAGCATGCATTGCCTCACTGATGATATATTCGCGCAGCATAGGCCCAAGCGCGGCACGACCATCACCCCTGCGAGAAAACCTGGTTGGCCCCGAGCCTTTGAACTGAATATCCCAAAGTGCTCCTGATGGCGAGCGATGTTCCCCCATCAAAATGGCGCGACCATCACCCAGCATCGTAAAACCGCCAAACTGATGACCAGCATAGGCCTGGGCCAGCGGTTTGCTACCTTCAGGGAGCTGTTGTCCGGAAAACAAATGGGCGAATGCCTCTTCACTAATCTCACGAAAATCCATCCCTAAATCTTGTGCAAGAACATGGTTCAACACCGCCACTTTCGGCTGGCGCACACGTACGGGGCTTGCCTCCGCGTGAAGCATAGCGGGTAACATTGAGTAGGTATTCTCTAACCGCCAACCCATGCTGCCAAAATCAAATGGCTTTACCTTGATGGATTCCATCCGTTCGCCCCCTTAAAAGCATCTTCTCCTTAATCTATAGCCTCTAGATTCATCCTGAATTTGAATTGAGATAATTCACAAAAGTATGGGTATTGCTCAAAATCTCTTAAAACCATATCTCACTTCCTTCCTCAAGAAAAGGAACCCTTTATTTAAGGCTGGCCGCTAAGCCCTTTTTCCAAGAGGTTCTAAAATAGTAATCAGGCTTCATTTACCGGAGTATTTTCATGCATTCTCTCCATCGCCGTCTTTTTCTTGGCACCTCCCTCGGCCTTGCCGGCACGGCAAGCTATCTGATGTCGCAGGAATCTTCCTCGAAGACCAAGGAAATCTTTCCGGATTCTTTTCTGAAAAAACTGGTTCCGGAACTGCCTGCCTTCCAACCTAACACCCTTTTTCTGACCTGGCACAAGGATCCCACTACCACCATGGTGGTACAGTGGCTTGGAGTGCGTGGTGAAGTTGCGGACACTACTGTTTTTGCAACTAATTCACAACATGTTATCACGCCTCCCAAAAGAGAAATCGGTGCGGCAAGCAAGACGCCTTCGCCGGTGGTGGAGTGGCTTTCCTTTAAGCCCGAGGATAAACCCTATCCCATGACCGATTACCGGGTTTACCGTGCCGAACTTTCCGGCCTGAAGCCAGGTACCGAGTACGCATTCCGCATCGGTAAAACATCCCCCATTTATCGATTTCAAACCATGCCTGCCAAAGCCACTGACATTATCACTTTCATTTCCGGGGGAGATTGCGGCATCAATCAGGCATGTATTGATAACAACCGCATCGCCGCCAGACAAAGTCCCATGTTCGCAATCGTTGGCGGCGACCTTGGCTACGACAATGGCAAATCCGTTGAAACCAGCATCGCCTTTCTGCGCAATTATTCCAGCACCATGGTTGATCCCGAAGGACGGATGATTCCCATGGTTCCCTGCATTGGCAACCATGAGGTTATCGGTGGCTACGGCACACGCGAAAAAGCCACCTTTTTTTACCCGCTTTTTGAAGGCCTTTTTCCGGAAACCGGCTTTAACACCCTCGACTTTGGCGATTACTTAAGTCTGGTGTTGCTTGACACAAACCATACAACCAAGGTTGCTGGCGAACAGACTGCCTGGCTGGAAAAAACACTAGCCGCAAGGGTCGATCACCCTAATACTCTTGTGGTAAATCATGTTCCAGCATATCCCTCTCATCGCAATCCGTTACCTGCCCTGGATCTCAAGGGCAAAACCACCGCTGGCACAGGAGAGGACCAGCGCAAGCACTGGGTTCCACTTTTTGAGAAATACCGTGTGCCTGTCGTGCTGGAACACCACGACCATACTTTCAAGCGTACCAAACCACTTATCAATGGAATGGAAAACCAAAACGGTGTTCTTTATTTAGGCGATGGGTCCTGGGGAAGGATCCGCATTCCTCGCAAGCAAGACACCTTGAATGTTCTTGCAAAAACCAGCGACGACTACCATATTTCCTTGCATCGCATTGAAGGCAACCAAAGACACCACCTCGCCATGGGAACCACAGGCAGGGTAATGGATTCTTGCAAAACAGGTCAGCGAAAGGCAGGAATCATTCCCAGGAATGGTTAGTTTGGATGGAAGGTATAAATTAATTTTCCTTGCCAGCTTTCTTTTTCTTCGGTTTGGATGCCGGAGGTTTGCCGCCTGTGGGAGGAAGGTATTTGGAAAGTCGATCTACCACCTGTTTGTTTTCAGGTTTCTGGTGCACACTGACAGTTTCCGCAGGGTCATTGACTTCGTCGTAAAGCTCGGTGGCAATTACCTTGGAACCGTTCCGTTCGCGCCAGATTGTAAGGCGCCAGCGTTCATCGCGAATGCTGTAACCCATGACACTTCCTCCCGCTTTGCCTGCACTGCGGGGATATTGGCTGATTGCGACTTTACTGGTGGGAGTTTCCGGGTTTAGGATCTGGGGTTTCAAGCTGGCGCCATCCAATCCATTGGGAACGGACAAGCCACAAAGATCCGCAAGCGTGGGATAGACATCCACAAACTCAACAGGGAAATTGCAAGCTTTTCCGGCAGTCTGTTGACCAGGCACACTAATCATCAATGGAGCTCTCGCGGCAAGCTCAAAATTGGTGTGCTTATGCCATAGGCCATGGTCGCCTAGTTGCCAACCATGATCACCCCAAAGAACCACGATGGTATTGTCTGCCAGGCCTTCCTTTTCAAGAGCATCCAGCAAACGCCCGACTTGCGCATCGGTGTAGCTTATACATGCGTAGTAGCCATGACGTAGTTTTCTGGCAAAAGAATCCGGCAAAGGATTGCCCTTGGGAACATT
>JBEGQX010000256.1:0-16218 GCA_041180805.1 Planctomycetota bacterium | reverse complement strand
GAGCCTTAGGCCTGGAGTGCAGGCAGGAAGACTCCACCACTGTATCAATTCTCGCATCCCTGAACGATCATGCCACCCACCAGCAAGTGCTGGCTGAAAGACACTTTTTGCAAACTCTAGGCGGGGGCTGTTTGGTTCCAGTAGGGGTTCAAACCACTGTAAATGGTCATGAACTACAACTTCGCGGCGTTGTATTATCGCTCGATGGGAAAAAGCGGATCGAAGCAACCAGCACAGGCAACAGCAGCAACCCCCAAAAAGTGGGGGAACAACTCGCAGCCAGACTCAAGGAACAGGGCGCCGACGAAATTCTTGCGGAAATCCGACCTGGAAAGTAAGCCTACTTCTTTTTTCCCCTTAGGGTCACTTCTTTCCAATCCCCGGTGTCATCGAAGGTCCCAATACCGACCCTTCCCCAGGTAAAAGTTTTATCGTTGGCAGTCATTACTGGCTTTGCCATGTCATCAAAATAAACCTGAATGTCCCCTGATTGGGTATCCCGCTTAATGCGGGCCTTGTGCCAGTTGTCCGTCCAGTTGGTACCGGTGGTTGTACTGGTGGATATTTTCTTTCTGTCAGCACCGTTCACGATAAAGATCTGGTTGGCATGATCGTCCGTTTTTTTACCAAAATGCACATAATAGAAATGGCCGTTATCCTGTTGGCCAAAAAACAGGCAAAGATCCCTGTGACCGTAATCCTTCACCGTGCTTCGCATAGTGGCATCCAGCACAAAATCGGTAACCACAGGTTCCTTGAGCATTGCCATGTGAAAAGGACTTCGATGAGGCGGCTTGAATTTGCTCTTCTTATCAAACTGGCTAAGGGCCTTTCCTCCTTCGGGCAGATCAATCATTTTCCACGGGGTCGGATCACCGATTTCCCAGCCTATCATGCCTTTTTCAAACTTTTCCTCAACCAACACAGGCAAATCGGCAGCGTTGCCCATGACACCCAAAAATAGCAACCCAAATACGAGAACCGCCCTATTGATGTTCATTCTGGACTCCCTTTCGTTAGGATAATAGCTGAAGAATAACCCAATAAAGACTCATCAACAAGTAAACAGAGAATGAATGATGCCTTCAAACCGCAGGAAACCAGAATTGCTATCCCCCGCAGGGGACTGGGACTGCCTTCGCGCAGCGGTTGCAAATGGTGCGGATGCGGTCTATTTTGGCCTGGACAAGTTTAATGCAAGGCACAGGGCAGAAAATTTCCAACTTGATGACTTGCCCAAGGTGATTGATTACCTGCATGATCACAATGTCAGGGCTTTTGTTGCCTTCAACATACTTATTTTTCCAGAAGAACTGGACGCTGCCTTTGACTACCTGAAACAGATTGCCGGGGCGGGTGCCGATGCGGTAATTGTTCAGGATCTTGGCTTGGCCAGAATTGTGAAGAAAGCATTCCCGGAACTGGAATTGCATGCCAGCACACAAATGACCATCTCAGACCCCAGGGGTGCGGAGTTCGCCAAAAATCTTGGAGCTTGCCAGGTGGTGTTGGCCCGCGAGATGTCCATTGAACAGATTTCCCGGGTTCATGAATCCGTGGAAGTTCCCCTGGAAGTTTTCGTTCATGGCGCGCTCTGCGTGGCTTATAGCGGGCAATGCCTTACCAGCGAAGCCCTCGGAGGTAGAAGCGCAAATCGTGGGCAATGCGCACAGGCTTGCAGACTACCCTATGAGATGCTTGTGGACGGCAGAAAAGTTGATCTGGGAGACAAAGCTTACCTGCTCAGCCCACAGGATCTTGCGGGACACGAACTGATTCCAGAATTGTTGAATGCCGGGGTTTCCTGCTTCAAGATTGAGGGCAGGCTGAAGAACGCCCCCTATGTAGCTGCCACCACGCGCCTATATCGCGAGGCCATTGACCATGCAATGTCGGGAAAGCCCTACCACCCCGACGAGCAGAAACTTCACGATCTTTCCATGGCTTTTTCCAGAGGCTTCACCCCGGGATTTCTTCAGGGGAACAATCATCAAAAACTGGTCCGGGCCAGATTTCCGAAAAGCAGGGGCGTAAGAATTGGAACACTTCGCAAAGTGCTTTCCGGAGTGCTTGTCATCGACACGGCCCCATCGCAAACAGAAAGTGATACCCCGCTTAAGGTAGGCGACGGAATAGTTCTGGATATTGCCAAACCGCAGGAGAAGGAACCAGGCGGAAGGGTTTCCTGGCTGCAAAAAGGCAAAGGTCACGGAGTAATCGAGGCAAAATTACACGGCGGATTAGATTGGCCCCATGATTCCTTGGATGGTGCAATCGTATGGAAAACCGATGATCCGGAATTCCTAAGGCGCATGGAATCCACCTTTTCACGTGACGAGGTTATAAACCGGCAAAAACTTCATTTTCATCTCATCGGAGTTGCTGGTGGCCCACTCCGGTTGGAGGCAACCTTGGAGGACGGTTTAAAGTCCACTGCAACATCCTCTGAAAACCTTGAAGTATCCAGGGAAAGGCCATTTCAAGAAGCAGATGCGATCAAACAATTGTCACGCCTGGGTAACACACCGTTTTGCATGGGAAAATTCAGGGCAGAAATACCCTCCAACATTTTCGTAGGGCCCAGCCAGTTGAATCAATTACGCAGGCATGTGGTGGACGACCTTCTTGCCAAAAGAAAATCCGCTTCCCTAAAGATGATTGCAGACAATAACGCACTAGATCACCTGAGAAACGAAATCGCCAAGGATTCTTGCAAAGATGATTCTTATCATCCCAGAATCACGTTATTAGTCCGAAACATGGAACAATTGAACGCCGCCCTGGATTGGAATACATCCCGGAGTACGAAGACGCTGGATATTGTTCATTGTGATTTCGAGGAAACCCGTCTTTACAAGGATGCGGTGAAGCTGGCCCGGGAAAAGAACATGGCCATTTCGCTGGCAACCCTTAGGATTTTGAAACCCGGTGAGGATGGCTTCCTGAACCAGGTGCTTCAATGTGAACCGGATGCGATTTTGGTTAGGAATCCCAGTTCGCTGTTTCATGCCCAAAATGTCGCCCCTCACATTCGTTTACTGGGCGATTGGTCCCTTAATGCAGTGAATGAACTCAGCATCGACTTTTTGTTAAAACTTGGCCTGGAAAGCATCGCGCCAGGTAATGACCTGAATATTGACCAGCTAAAACTGCTTGCCGCGAAAACGGACCCAAGCCGACTGGAAGTATGTGCCCATCTGCATATGCCCATGTTTCACATGGAGCATTGCGTATTTGCGGCATTTCTTTCCAACGGAAAAGATCACCGGGATTGTGGCAGGCCCTGCGAAAGACACAAGGTTTCCCTCAGGGATCGAACCGGGGCCGAGTTCCCCGTTGCGGTTGATGCAGGCTGCAGAAATACGGTTTTTAATGCGGTGGCACAATCCGCCGCACAGTTCCTGGGGAAACTTTCCCAGTTGCGCATTGGAAGGTTCCGAATTGAACTGCTCAGGGAATCAGGTGAGGAAACCAGGAATATTCTCAATGGTTACTCCGGGGCGCTGAGTGGAACCGATTCAGGCACAGACCTTTGGCGTAAACTTAAGGCATCCAACCAGGTGGGCCTGACACGGGGCACCCTGAACCTGTTGTAATAACTCCCAAAGCCGGGTTGATTTCATTTCCCAATCACGGATAATCCATGTGAGGCAGATGTCAACGCCATCCATTGGATTCATGTGCATGGGCGACAGCCGGCAGGAAAAAAATGATATTCGAGAGGTTCCCCTGGGAAGTGCGCTGCCATTACCCAGGCCTTCCGCACCTTTGGACCCCAACGACCCTGCCGCCCTTCTCTTTACAGGGCCGATACCCTCCACGGATGATTCACCCACCGTTCAATCTAAGGCGCCGCCACGCCAGGTTGCAGTACCGGATGAAACCCTGACAAGGTCCTTCCAAGGCAAAATGCTGGCCCATTTTGAATTGGTGGATGCCATTGGCAAAGGGGGAATGGCCACGGTACTAAAAGCACGCGACACCCAATTGGATCGATTGGTGGCGTTAAAAATTCTGCCCCCCGAGATGGCATCGGAACCGGAAAATATCCTAAGGTTTCACCAGGAAGCCAAAAGCGCCGCAAGGCTGGATCATGAAAACATCGCAAGGGTCTATTACTGCGGTGAAGACCAGAAACTGCATTTCATAGCGTTTGAATTCATCGATGGCAAAAACCTGAGGGTGATTCAGGAATCAAGAAGATCCCTGCCCTTTGATCAGGTGTTAAACTGGATGATTCAAGTTGCCCGTGGTTTGAACCATGCCTCGGCACGAGGTGTTATTCATAGAGATATCAAGCCTTCCAACATCATCATTACCCCGGAAGGGACCGCGAAGATTGTTGACATGGGACTCGCCCGCACCCTTGGCCCCTCGGAAGGCGGACTCACCCAATCCGGCATGACATTGGGAACCTTTGACTACATTTCCCCCGAACAGGCACTGGAACCAAGGGATGCGGATCATCGTAGCGACATCTACTCCCTGGGGTGCACTTTCTATCACCTGATAACGGGGCACCCACCCGTGCCAGAGGGAACAGCCGCGCGCAAACTTTACCATCATCAGCATGTAAAGCCCACAGATCCACGCGTGTTGGTGCCAGAACTTCCGGAGCAAATCATTCTGCTTTTGGACAAAATGATGGCAAAGAACCCTGCGGATCGTTTCCAAACCATGCAGGAAATGCTGGACGCCATGCTGGCGGTAGGAAATGAACTGGGCGTGGTTCAGGAACGGCCCCGATTTAGCAGAACCTTCCGGATTTCAAGGGGTTGGCAACCCAGGCACACAATCACGCTATCCTGCCTGTTGATGATTCTTCTATTTGTGTTCATTCCGGGCACAGGACCGGAAAAGGCCGCTCCTACCACCCAATGGCCCATATTAACCGTGCAGGAACCATTAACCCGGGAAACAACCACTCCGGAACCCCCGGTACCCTCCATGCGGGACCCCATTCCAAAAAATTTACCCGAGAATAAAACCACCTCCATTGCCCGTTATGATTCGGAAGACCCCACTCTGGATGATCTGCAGGAATGGCTGGCACGAAACCGTCAGGCACAGGAATTAGAAATCACACTTTCCAAAGACCTTGACCTATCCCGCACTGGTCTTAACCAGGCAAACAGCATCGACATTTATTCCAAGCAGGTCACCATCCGCGGAAAGGACCCAAACCACCGCCCCACGATCAAGCTTCGGTATGACAGTCGGGTTCTCAACGGACCATGGGTGGCTCTTCACATAGAATCTGAGATTGCCACCATTCAGGATGTCAATTTTCTGGTGGATGGCAGCCTGGCGGAATCCGAATTGCATGCCCTCACCTTCCGGGGTGGTAAAAACTTGACATTGAAAAGGTGCGAATTCATCCAAGCCCAGGCATCCCGCGGTGATGGCAAAAAACTGGTTTCGTTGGTGGTGGACCCCTCAAACACTTTACGGCCCAACCTTCAGGTGGAGGCCTGTGTTTTCCTGGGTTATGGCGAAGTTGCGCCAGTTTCCGATTCGCAGAATAAAAACGAACCCCTTTCTTTCAAGCGTCCCGAAAATGCGGGTAACATCGCCATCCTTAGAAAGGGAAATTCCACGATCCAGCTTAGGGATTGTGCCTTTTCGCCGCATCACAGCATGGTATGGCTTGAAGGCAGGACTAGCGAAAGCTCCAAAGTATCCCTTCAGAATTGCAGCATTCTTATGGGGCGTAATTCCGCATTGGGCACTTTTGCCGATGCCGCGGAGGGTTTGCTGGAACTAAGGCATTCCGTTGTCTCCACCATCCCACCAAGGGACGAAATTGGCGAGGAAAACAATGCCACGCTGATCCGCCAGACGGACTCAAACGCGCGAATCCGATTCGTCGGAGAGGACAATCGCTATTTCAAAATTGGCAGCTATCTCCAAACAGCAAGCACGGCGGCAAACATACGTGAGTACACTGCTTTTTCAAAAAACCTTCAGCAACGAAAGATGGGCACGGACGACTCCAGAATCCTGGAATTCCCGCCCTGGAAAGAGGCTGACCCATGGAAACTGCTCGAGGAAAACAAAATCGCCCAAGCCTTTGCCATCAAGGATAATCAGCGCGACCTCCGCAGACAGGATGCGATAGCCAGTCGAATGTTAGGTGCTGAACACTGCCTGGAGGAATCCTACATTTCCCGCCCACTGCCAGTCTTGGAAAACCTGCCCGCAGAAAATCGAATCAGGATGGTTGACCCCTCGGCAAACGAAAACTCCGAGAACCTATTCAAGTCCATCGATATGGCACTGGCCCAATTGCGAAATGGCGATGTCATCCATATCAAGCACGATGGAGAAGTGGTACTACAGCCAACCAAAATGGAAAAACTTTCCGGCGAAGTTATCATCAGGCCTGCACCCGGGTTCAAACCAATTCTTGTCGCAGGCCCGCCACAGGAAAGTGGGCAGTATCCCCTCTTTGAATTAACCGAGGGAACCCTAAAACTGGAAGATTTGGAAATCCATCTTCGACCAAATGAAACTCGCGAACGAACCCCAACACTGGCAGTGCTAAGAAAAAACGGTTCTATCCAGCTTCGTTCCTGCAACATCCAACTGGAAAAAGGTTCCTCCCGCAATCCACCCTCCCTGATCAGCATCGGAACCAGCACCGAATTGATGGCCATGGATGCCTCCACCCCAAAACCACCCGCAGGTACCAGCAATATCCTGATTGATCGATGCAAAATCAGGGGGGAATGCAACCTGTTCAGAAACCGCACCAACCGAATCGCAGACCTGCAGATAACTGATTCTTATCTGGCGCTGGTTGGTGTCATGGCTTATCTGGATCCCCCCGCGGAAAGTTCGCCGCAGGCTGGTAATTTTCAACTTAAGCTGCACCATGCAAGCGTGGCCACCGGTGGTCCTTGCATGCTTTTCAAGGGGATCAAGCCACTGACCTCACCTCTGGGAATCAGGCTGCAGGAAAGCATCCTTGCGCCCGCGCCGGGGATGCCCTTTATGCGTTTTGAAGGTGGGGAAACTACCGAGGCCAAAATTCCGGACATGGTAAGGATTGATTCTGTCCAGAACATTTTCTGTGCCCCAGCATCACTCATGGAATGGTCGGAAGGCGGCGACACCAACCTCAAAACGATGAATTGGAACTCGTGGCAGGAAAACTATCAGGATTCCCAAAGTAACAACTATGACGCACTGACTGTGTTTACCAACAGGGAATCTTTCTGGAAGTCCCCCTGGTCACAGTTCAAAATTGCCAGCAGTCCGGACATTGGCCCAAAGAGTGCCGAATAAAAAAAGCCCGCGAGGATAAACTATCCCGCGGGCCATTGAGAATAACAAACTTTTACTTTTTCTTGGGCTTCTTCTTTGGAGCCGCCTTGGCCTTTGCCTTGGGCTTCGCAGCCTTTTCATTTTTCTTGCCGAAGATGGCATCATAGCCATCTGAAAAGTTCTTGGTCTCTGCCAAACCGACGCGAATGATACTCACTGGCTAAAACTCCTGAAAAAAGCATCAATGGCGCCCATCGCCATTCCAGTTTTTATTCTAGCTTGTATTGTCGGGCGTGTCGATATGCCAGAACGATCGGGGTGCTTTTGGGGAAATAGGGAATAAGTCCCATGAACATCATAAGCTGAACTTTGGATTCTTCCCATGGATTTGCGAGGTTGTCAAAGATGTCGGTTTTGCTGAGTGTGGTTGGTGTTACCAAGGCGTTCGGGCCTCGTCCTTTGTTCCAGGATCTTTCCTTTGAACTTCGAGCCGGGGAAAGAATCGGGCTTATTGGCCCAAACGGCGCGGGCAAATCCACCCTTCTGAAAATACTTGCTGGCAAGGATCTTCCAGACTCTGGAACCCGTTCTCTCAGGCGCTCTGCCAGAATTGGTTTCGTGGCACAAGATGACACCTTTCCTGAGGGCTTAAATATTCTCGATGTGATGCTAGAGGGATTGAAGGAAAGTATCGAGGAAGAACACGACAGGGAAACCCAGGCAAAAATCATCCTGGGCAAAGTTGGCTTTACCGACTTGGAAAAACCCGCCCACCTTCTCTCGGGTGGCTGGCGCAAAAGGCTTAGCATCGCCAGGGAACTTGCTAAACAACCAGACTTGCTGCTTTTTGATGAACCCACCAATCATCTCGACCTGCCTGGCATCGTCTGGCTGGAGGAATTTCTTCGCTCAAGCCAGTTTGGGTATGTGGTGGTCACCCATGACCGTGCATTTCTGCAGGCGGTGGCTGATGAAATCATCGAGATTAACAAGGCTTTTCCCAGTGGGTACTTCCGAACAGATGGCAACTACGAAACCTACTGCCAAAGGCGTGAGGATTTTCTTGCCGGGCAGGAAAGCCTGAGGGATTCCGTGGCCAACCAGGTTCGCAGGGAGACGGAATGGTTGGGGCGCAAAGCGGCGGCAAGGACACGCAAAGCCGCATCCCGCATTGATGATGCCATGCGTCGCCGCGAGGAACTTGCGGAATTGAACGATAGAACCTCGGTTTCGGGAAGCGCCAACCTTGATTTTGCTGGAACCGGCAGGCAAACCCGCAAGCTGCTCACAGCGGAGAATCTTTCCAAAAGCATGGGTGGAAGAAAGCTTTTCGATGGTATCAAGTTACAACTTTCTCCGGGAACCAAGCTTGGTCTGCTGGGCCCCAATGGCAGTGGCAAAAGCGTGCTCCTTCGAACACTTCATGGAGAACACCAACCAGATACAGGAAACATTGTCCGGGCCGAATACTTGAAAATGGTGATGTTCGAGCAGGGAAGAACCGCGCTGGACACTTCGGTCACTCTGAAAAAAGCTCTCTGCCCCAATGGTGACATGGTGAAGTTTCGTGACCGCCAAATTCATGTTGCCGCATGGGCAAAACAATTCTTATTCGGCCCGGAAAAACTGGATGTGCTGGTAAGCGCGCTATCGGGTGGGGAACAGGCCAGACTACGCATGGCACAAATGATGCTTCAGCCTGCCGACCTACTTTTTCTGGACGAACCCACCAACGACCTGGACATTCCATCCCTGGAAGTTCTTGAAGAATCGCTATCGGAATTTTCCGGAGCATTGGTCATTGTCAGCCATGACCGTGAACTCCTGGACAGGATCTGTACCGAGGTGGTCGGGTTGGACGGCGAGGGTGGTGCGGCAATCTTCGCCACCGTGGGGCAATGGTTAAACGCCTTCATGGCAAAAAAACAAAGGCAGGAGAAGGAAGCCGCGAAAACACCCGATAAAACATCACCCAAGCCAGCTTCCAAACCCAAGCCAAAGAAACTGAGCTTCAAGGAACAACAGGAATTCGATCAGATAGAAGCCAAACTTCTGGAAGCAGAGGAACTTGTTGGGGTGTGTCAGGCAAAAGTCCAGCAGGCCGCATCCTCCGGGCATCAGGAATTAACCAAGGCTTGCCAGGAACTTGAAGCCGCCCAGGCTAATGTGGAAAAGCTCTACACCCGCTGGCAGGAACTTGAAATGAAGCGTGAGTCATCTTCCTGAAAACACAACCTCAGGAATCTTTGACGCCGAGCACCATATCCACAAGAATGTCAACAGCCTGCTGAAGCTGGCTGATGTCAATCCATTCATCCTTGGTGTGCGCCTGAGCAATGTTGCCTGGGCCAAATACCACCGTGGGAATTCCCGCTTCCGCAAGGCTTGCGGCATCAGTCCCATAGGGGACTGCATCCACATCCAGCGTGCCAATGTGCTTCTTTATTACACCACCCAGATGATCAACCAATGCGCCAGAAAGTTCATCCCCCAGTGCGGGGGCAGCAAGCCAGGGTTCGGTTACCTCGAAGGCAACCGGACAGTTCTTTTTCATCCATGTGTTAAAGTCATTCCAGGCGCCTTGAGGGGTCTCGCCGGGCAGCAACCGTCGATCCATCTGCACAGAACAAATGTCAGGGACAGTGTTCACACTGGTTCCCCCGCGAACAGTTCCGCAACTAATGGTTGGCCTTCCCAGCCTGGGATGACTTTTTGATTCCATGAGAATCTTCGCGTATTCCTCCACACAGGGAAGAACTCTGGCCATCTTGTAGATGGCGTTATCACCAAGATGCGGGGTGGAACTATGGCAGGAAACACCCTTGGCAACAAGATCCCAACGCACTGCGCCCTTGTGGGCATTCACAATGTGCAACTGGGTGGGTTCCGCAACCACCGCCCAGATACTTTCAGCCTTCTTACCAGAGAGAAAGTTTTGAGAAACGAGATTTTGTACCCCGTAGAAGCCATGCTCCTCGTCCACGGTGCAGGCCATGATGAGTTGGGGCATTCCCGCCCTCTTATTTGCATGGATTTTTGTAAACGCGGTGGCCATGGCAGCCATACCACCTTTGACATCGCAGGCACCGCGCCCAAAAAGTTTCCCCCCATCCACCTTTCCGCAGAACGGCTCAATCACCATGCCATCCACAGGAACGGTATCCTGATGGGCTTCAAAAAGTATGGTTTGCAAGGGGTTGCCCGGGGGATCCAGAAATGCGACAAGATTCTCCCTGCCTGGCAGGGCCTCGAATCGCTGGGTGCGGATACCAAGCCCCTGAAAATATTTTTCCATGAAGGAGGTCACCCGGGACTCCAGGATGATTTCATCCGGCAGTGCCCTTCCCATCGGGTTTACGCTGGGAATGCGAACCAACTCGGAAAGCAATCGCACCACGTCCATGGGATTCCTCCAAAAATACCTGTGACATTGGCCTGTATTCATCCTATAAATACATGACGTGACGATCTTCTCGTCATGGCAAAAAATCAAGCGTGGAAGAACCAGGGGACACCATGAAAATCCACGAGTATCAGGCCAAGGAGCTCTTGGCAGCGGCAGGCGCGAAGATTCCTCAGGGCATTGTCGTCAATAATCCTCAAGAAGCAGTCAAGGCATTTGAAAGCATGGGTGGCAAACCCGTTGTGCTGAAGGCCCAGGTTCATGCCGGTGGCCGTGGTAAAGGTCGCTTCAAAGATAGCGGCAAGGATTTTGGCGGGGTGAAATTCATCAAGAGCAAGGAAGATGTGGCTCCCATTGCCGAGGTTATGCTGAAGTATCCTCTGGTAACCCTTCAAACCGGTGCTGAAGGTCAGAAGGTTTCAAAACTTCTGGTTCAAAATGCCGCCGACATTGCCCGCGAAGTTTATCTGGGCATGGTTCTCGATAGGGCCTACGGCATGCCGGTGATGATGGCATGCGCGGAGGGTGGCGTGGAAATTGAGGAAGTGGCACATACCAACCCGGAAAAAATCCTCAAGGTGCCCGTTTCCCCAGAAGTTGGACTTCAACCCTATCAGGCCCGCAGGCTTGCATTCGACCTTGGTTTCACAGGAGATCAAGTTCCCCAGGCTGAGGCCATCATGATGGCACTTTCCAAGGTCTTCCTTGAAAAGGATTGCAGTCTTGCGGAAATCAATCCGCTGGTGGTAACCCCACAGGGCGAAGTGCTGGCGTTGGATGCAAAAATCACCTTCGATGATAACGGCCTTTTCCGCCACCCCGATGTGGAAGCGCTGCGTGACCTTGCCGAGGAAAACCCCGCGGAGGTGCGTGCAGCCAAGTCCGGCCTAAGCTTTGTGCAGATGTCTGGTAACATCGGCTGCCTTGTGAATGGTGCCGGCCTTGCGATGAGCACCATGGATATCATCAAGTACCATGGTGGCGAACCTGCCAACTTCCTGGATGTGGGCGGTGGTGCCAACAAGGATCAAGTCACCGAGGCTTTCCGAATTCTTCTTTCTGACCCAAGTGTGAAGGCAGTTCTTGTGAATATTTTCGGTGGCATCATGAAGTGCGACACCATCGCCAATGCTATCCTTGCCGCATACAAGGAAGTCGGCTTCCATGTGCCGCTGGTTGTTCGCCTGGAAGGCACCAATGTGGCCGAGGGGAAAAAGATCCTCTCCGAAAGCGGCTTGCAGATCATAGCTGCAGAAGGCCTTACCGACGCTGCCAAGAAGGTTGTCGCAGCCTCGAAAACCGGCAAATAAAACCCAAACTTACCCGTACTTCCACGGAGCATTTTCGATGAGCATCCTGGTTGACAAAAACACCCGCGTTATCTGTCAGGGTCTTGGCAAGGCAGGAACTTTCCATGCCATCCAGTGTCGTGAATACGGCACTCAGGTTGTGGGCGGAGTGGTGCCCGGCAAGGGAGGAACCACCAAGGAAGGTTTTCCCATTTTCAACACTGTGGCTGAAGCAGTCGCGAAGACTGGCGCCAATGCCACCATGATTTTTGTGCCACCTCCAGGCGCGGCGGATGCCATCATGGAAGCCGCGGATGCCGGCATTGAAATTATCGTCGCCATCACCGAGGGTATTCCCGTTTTGGACATGGCCAAGGCCAAGCGCTTTCTGGCAAGCAAGCCAAAGAGCCGGTTGATTGGCCCTAACTGCCCCGGTTTGATCACTCCCGGGCAATGCAAGATTGGTATCATGCCGGGCTATATTCATAAACCAGGCACCATCGGCGTGATCAGCCGCAGCGGTACACTAACTTACGAGGCGGTTTGGCAGCTTACCAACCTTGGCCTGGGTCAATCCACCTGCGTGGGCATTGGTGGCGATCCCATCATTGGCACCACCCAGATCGAGCTTCTGAAGATGTTCCAAGACGATCCTAACACCGAAGCCATCTTGATGATGGGTGAAATTGGTGGAACCGCGGAGGAAGAAGCAGCCGCTTATGTTCAAAAGCATGTAACCAAGCCGGTGGCAGCATTTATTGCCGGCCAGACTGCACCCCCTGGAAAACGCATGGGCCATGCCGGTGCGATTATCAGCGGTGGAAGTGGTTCCGCGCAGGATAAGATTGCCGCCCTTCGCAAAGCGGGCATTCTTACCGCAGACAGCCCTGCAGACCTTGGCGTTACCTTGCAGGCAGCACTTAAGAGAGGTCGTTAAGAGCTTTCATTTCTCTTGGGCCTCTGGTAGGATTGAGGCATGAATAATTCCCACCTGCCAGGTTTTTCCGGATTTAACCGCAGGGATTTCCTTAGGCACCCTATGGGGCCATGTGGAGCGCTTGCGCTCTCCTGGTTGCTTGCCAAAGATGGCCTTGGTGCGCCTTCAGATAATTCCGCCAACCCGCTTGCCCCCAGGAAAACCCACCATCCCGCCACTGCAAAATCTGTCATTTTTATGTTCATGGTTGGCGGCCCCAGCCAGATGGACCTGTTTGATTATAAACCCGAACTGAATAAGAGAGACGGACAGGCTTTGCCTGAAAGCTTTGGCAAACCAGTCAGCCAGTTCACCAAGGGCGACACTCCTCTGCTGGCATCCAGGCGCAAATTCCAAAAACATGGAAAGTCCGGTCAGTATGTTTCCGACCTGATGCCAAATCTTGCTAACTGTGTGGATGATATCTGCTTTTTGAAATCATGCTGGGCCAATAATAGTGTTCACGCCCCGGCCATGTATGAAATGCATTCTGGCAGAACTCTCATGGGCTACCCCAGTATTGGATCCTGGGTTACCTACGGCTTGGGCACCGAGAACGAAAACCTTCCCGCATACTGCGTGCTGCTGCAACCCGAGGGCACCCCTGAAGGCGGAGCACCATGCTGGTCGAATGCTTTCCTGCCATCGGTCTACCAGGGCACTCTCTTGCGCAAGGGTGCAAACCCGCTTCTGCACCTTAAACCGCCAGCGGATGTTTCTCCCGCAAGGCAACGGGCCACCTTGGATTTCCTGAAAAAAATCAACCAGCGGGACGCGGATCCATCACGATCCGATCTGGCCGCCCGAATTGCCTCGTATGAACTTGCATTTCGCATGCAAAGCCACGCTCCCGAGGCTGTGGATCTCTCCAAGGAGACGGAAACAACTCGAAAAGCTTACGGACTGGATAAGGCTGCCACAGCAGACTTCGGAACCCGATGCCTTCTATCCCGCAGATTGGTGGAGCGTGGCGTGCGCTTTGTGCAACTCTACTCGGGCGGTGGCCCCCTGGTAACGCAGTGGGATGCCCACGATGACATTACAACTAATCACGAAAAAATGTGCGGCCATGTGGATCAACCCATCGCTGCCCTTCTGACAGACCTAAAGGAACGTGGTCTTTTGGATACGACTCTGGTGATCTGGGCCAGCGAATTCGGAAGGCTGCCAACCACTCAGGGTGGCCGCGGAAGGGATCACAACCCATATGGCTTCACCATGTGGATGGCTGGTGGCGGTGTTAAGGGTGGCCAATCCATTGGTGCCACCGATGAACTGGGCCTTTACGCGGTGGATAATCGCATCTCCGTCAATGATTTTCATGCCACCATCCTCCACATGCTTGGCATTGATCACGAGAAACTCACGATTCTTCACTCCGGCAAGGACGAACGCCTGACCGATATTGCAGGCAATGTTGTTACCAAGGTATTTTCCTGATATCCAGGACCCATCGCCATGATCATGCCCCTTTATGATGATAACGAGGATCGTAAAACCACACCCATTGTCAACTATCTAATTATTGCCCTTAATGTCTTTGTATTCGTTATGTTTCAGAACTTTGGCGAGAACGATCGTTTCACTTATACATTTTCAACCGTCCCTCAGGAAATCATATCGGGGCGAGATATCCAAACCGAGCCAACTGTTTTGGGCCGAACCCGCTCAGGCGAACAGATCACCATGCCTGGGCTGGAACCAACTCCCATCCCGGTTTATCTGACCATGATTACTTCCATGTTCATGCACGGAAGCATTGGGCATATCCTTGGAAACATGCTTTTCCTTTGGATCTTTGGGGACAACATGGAAGACCGGCTTGGACATGTTCGCTATTTGATGTTTTATCTTTTGTCAGGTATTGCAGCTTCGCTTGCCCATGTTGGAACTTGTTATTTTCTGCAAACCAGCATGATGATCCCCAGCCTTGGGGCATCGGGTGCTATTTCCGGGGTTATGGGAGCCTATGCTTTCTTTTTTCCCCATCGAAAGGTCACGGTGCTTATATTGCGCTTTGTTACCACTGTTCCGGCTATGGTTGCTGTGGGACTTTGGTTCCTGTTTCAAATTATCAGCAGTGCTTCACTTTTCAGCGGTGAGGAAGGCGGAGGTGTAGCCTACGGAGCCCATATTGGTGGCTTTCTGGCGGGTATTCCGATCGCCTTGTTCTTTGACTCGATGAAAAAGGCGGAACCACCCTTCAGAGAATGGACGCCGCCAGAATAATGTTCAGTGTTTTCATTTAAAATAATTCACTGATTGCTGGCATATGGCTCTTTGGTTCCACACCAATTGCCTTTGCAATGGTGGCGTGAAGGCTGGATGCATGCACTGGCCTGTCTGCGGGTTCGCTTGCCAAATCATCGGAACTGCCAATCACCGCTCCGCCTGGCAAACCTGCACCAGCCAGCAAACCGCTCCACACCCCACTATGATGATCCCTGCCACCACGAACATTCATGACAGGGGAACGGCCAAACTCACCCACCGCAACCACCAGCGTACTTTCCAGCATTCCACGCTGCTTCAATTCATCCAGCATGGTGCTCATGCCCATGTCAAACATGGGGCAAATAGTGGTTCGGTATTCTTTCAGCGTGGTGGCCAACGAACCACCATCTGCATGGCAATCCCAGCTAGGACTGTTAAACACCGTTTCGAACATATTTAAACAGACAAACCGCGTGCCAGCTTCCACCAGATCCACAGCCGCCTGACATGATCGGCCAAACGCATTCATTCCAAAACTGCTGTTCATCGCTTTTCGATTTAAATGACTGGCAACCAAATGATGACCTGTCCAGAGACCTTTATCCAATTGCATAGCCACAGGCAGATGCTCTTTGGGCAATTCTCCAATACCCTGCCCCTGGTACATATTCACACCCGTGCTGCCCAATGAGGTTGGAAGCATGACAAACGCGGGAGTGTTGGACTCTCTGCGACCAAAGGCGGCACTTACCATCGCACCCAAATGGGGATATTCCCGACCTTCGGACGCCAAGTTTCCCGTCTGAACCAACTGTTGGCCAGATTCATGGATCGGTGCCTGGTCATGATAGATGGATCGAATTACCGAAAGCTCATTGGCGCGAGCTGCCAGGCCGGGCAGTAACTCCGAAAAAGCCAGCCCTGGCACGGCGGTGGAAATGGCTCGAAACGGCCCGCGAATTTCAGCGGGGGCATCCGGCTTGGGGTCGAATGTTTCCAACTGGCTTGGGCCACCGGTTAGAAACACAAAGATGCAGTTTTTCGTATTTGTTTTACCTCCCAAAGCCAAA
>JBEGQX010000255.1:0-39559 GCA_041180805.1 Planctomycetota bacterium | reverse complement strand
TACGAATCATGGTTTGGTTTACAGGCATAACCCTGGAAAGGTCTCGGAATTGCAATAGGCCATAAGCAGTGAGGGCCTCGTGTGGTGCAGCATTACCGCCAAACCACTCATACCCCTCACGCTTACCTTTTGCCTGGTTGTTGCATTCAAACGAGATCAGCTTTTGATAGCCTCTTTCCAGCAATACCATGGCTTTCTTTTCGACATCGGGCAGACTTTGATTGCTTTCGCGCAGATAGTCCATCACCAACAGATTTGGATAGTTGGTGGTGCTTGTTTGTTCAAAACATCCATGGGGTTCACGAAGCATGGATTCCAATCCCTTTTGCAGATCCGCCAAAACAGAAGGATACGCAATCACATGAACCTTAAGGCTTCCGGGTAGAATCTTTTCCGGCAACTGCAAATTTGCATTCAGAGTTCCCTCGAGAGTGTCGCTTAAACCCCGAACTATCGGAAAACCAGCGTTGGAAATCTTGAAACCTTCCCTAATGGAATCGGATGCAAAGCCATCTATTTTTGCGGAAAAGACCAATTCCGCATCCCCTTCCACCAACGAGGGCGTAAAAGTGTACAACTTTCGAATCGTTTCGCCTTTGCCGATCTTTACTCTGGAGGAAAGCGTACCATTCAAAAGTTTTAAACCGGAATATTTGTCCAACAAAATCTGAGCTTCACGCTCGGTATCGGTATTGTTGGTGATGGCCAAGGGGACAATTATTTCGTCTCCATGGGTTACTTCCTGGGGAACTTTTGGCTGAATCACCAACGGCAATCGCGATGAAAACACCAGCCTTCCAGACCCCAACCTGCCATCAAGCGTGTAACCTGAAGCTGAAGCTACAAAACTTGTCACGGAATCATTCAACTCAAATGCCGTGGTTACCGAACCATCCTTGGTAACCAAAGCTGGAAACCAGGCGATGGTTTCAGTGAAATCGGTTCGCACATCAGGCTGGTCCCCGGAAGTTCGTTTGTGGGCATATTCCCTGACAATCATCGGGCCGGATTCCAAAGGCATTCTTTTTCGTGCAAATGCGGCTCCCTCAGCCGCATTAATACCATCGGCTGGCCTGTCCTGGGCATCCCTTAACACCTTGAAACCATCTCTAGCAACCATTGGTTCACGAAACATTGGAGCCATGTTTTGTTTTTCAACCATGGCAGCATTACCAAAATTATTTCGATTTTCAGCCTTTGCGTTGGCAGCCAACATTCTGGGTACAGGCAGGCCAGGTTGAGGAATTCCAGCGGGACCACCCATGGCCTGCATCTTTTCGGCTGGACGCACATCCATCCGCCGGGCATTCGGTGGGAGTGCCATAGCCTGAGGAGCCACATCCCTTGCAATTGCGTTTGCGTCGGCAAATTCCACCGCGGCTGCTGGAACCGCATTTTTCATTGGAGCCATGCCACCCACAAAATGAAACCTTTCACCAACACTGGCAGGAATAATCAGGAAAACCAAAACCAACCCCATGCCACCAAGGCACATCCCCAAAGCCAATTTCCCATACGCAGCCTGCATGATCGCACGAATCATTAAAAACAAAGCGGTTACAAAAAAACCAAGAATCAAAACTACTGCCGTAATCTGGATTAAGTTGCGGAACAATTCTTTCCATTCGCTTACATGGGCTCTGGAGATCAGAAATGATTCCGCAGCTTGGAGTTTTTGCAGATTTTCCCTGGCTTCATTTTCCAGTTCCGTAGCGCGGGAAATTTTTGGCTGGTAATCCGCATTCAACTTTTCCAGAGGAGCCTGTGAAAGGTCTCTTGAGACTGTGGAAGCCTGACCAATGGTAACCAAAAGATTGTTGGCCTCTTCCTCATGGATTTCCCGGAATTTGACAGGATCTTGTTCAGCAAATCTCCTCCAACCCTGGGTACCAAGCAACAAATCAAGTGCCATACCTGCCTTGGGATGATCACCCAATAACACATCGGCATATTCCAAATCCTGCGCTTTGCGAACCTCGGTGGTAAGCAAAAAATGTGTGGGCATGGAACGATGTGTTTTTTCATCCGCCATTACCACAACACTGTTATCAACCACCCCAAGCATGATCACAGCATCCACCGGATTACTGTTCTCATTTTTGGCAAGAATCTTTAGAGATGCCTTATCACCCGGGACATAAGCGCTTTTATCTGCCACCATTTCAAGCCGCAAGCTTTCCGATGGCTGCCGGTAAAACAGCCTTTCTGAAACCGGATACAGATTTTTAGTGTTCGCATCATTAACTTTTTCCTCAAACACCGTGAGCCTGCAAACACCTCCGATTGGATCTTGGGGGTTTAATAAACAACTTCCGTTACCATCATCGAGATACGCGCTTTCGAGCAGCCTACCCCTGCAATACATCCCAACCATAAGGCGACTTTTTGTGGTGGAACGCACTTGGACATCCACCTTTTCTCCCGCGCGGTAAAAATCGCGACCAAGGTGCATCACAACCCCGCTATCCTTGACAGATTGCAGGCTGAACTTTTGACGGACCGATTCAGGTTTGGTTACCTCAAATTCATATTTGGCATCTTTGCCAGGTGTTAATTCAAATCTTCCCATGCCCTGATTAATACCCGGTTCCGTGTCGTCGGAGAGAGTTTTCACCTCGGGTATTATGACCTTGCCGTTTTCAAGAATTCGACCTGTCACCTCCGCAGGTCTGCCCAACAAAGTTTGGGCATGAAAGTAAACCCGGGTGGGCAACCCAGCCACCATGTCGCCACCCTCGGGAAAAAATTCCATCTGAATCTTGTCCAGAACCACTGGCACGGGCTTGGATATTGTCTCGGTATTTCCACCGTCCTGAAATGTAACACTCAACGTGGAAGCGCCCCTTACAATCTCATTTGGCAGTCGATACTTAAGCGCAACCCGTCCTTCGATATCGGTCTGAAATACAGCAGGCTTATCGTTAGGTTTTCCATCAATCCCCATTGCCACCCCATCCACAGACAAAGTTGCCGTAACGACAGAATTGGCCAAAGGTTTGCCATCCGCGGACGACGCCTTGCAGTAGGCTTTAAGATCCTGTCCGGGAGCGTAAGTTTTTCGATGGAAATCAAGTTCCTTGTTGATTCTTGGCTTCTGGTATCGATTGACAATAAACTTTCTGGCTTGTTCTGGAAACCTTCCAAAAGAATCCTTTAAAAGCAAGGTATATTCACCACCCGGCGCATCGGGGGTGATCTGGAAATTACCTGCCCCCAAGCCAGTCAGCGGCTTACCATCCGGCCCGCTCAGAAGTTCAACCGGCTTTTCCAAACGAGAGATCCTCCCATTCCCTTGGCCAATCAACTTTTGTTCTTTCAAAGGAGTAATAAGATAGAACTGCAAGGAAAAATCACCCTGGGCAGGCCTAAGGCTGAATCTATCCATTACCAATGCACGATAATGAATAGTTTCGCCGGGTTGGTACATGGGTTTATCTGTCGCAAGATGAGCAACATACACGGAGTTAGCTATCTGGAGGCTCTCCTTGACCTCTACCCTTGCCCCTGATTCCCTTCTGGCACTCACAATTAGATTCGGCCTGCTGGAAGATCTTAAAGGCAGGTCTGGAGGAATGGTAACTTGCAGTAAACCTGCGTTTGTATTCTTGGCCACCACCGGAAACCTGTTTCCGGGATTGGACTGGTCTTCCACGAAAGCATCTATTTTTGCATCCACTGGCCTGTTTAGATTATCCCGCGTAAGAATTTGATACTGGTTGGGTGCTCCCGGTTGAATGGTTTGCGGACCAGTAACCACCACTCGGAGTTCTTTTTTGCGAATTTCCTCAGAAGCTTCCCGAATCTTGGAATTCCTTTCCGCCAAAACAGCCTGAAGGGCGCGAGCCTTGGAATCCATTTTTTCCGCGGCAAGAGCGATTGCTTTTTCCGATTCTTGAAGCCTGTGCAAATCTGCCTGATAGTTGAAAGTTATAATCCCGCCTGGAATACCCAAAAGAACCAGCACAGCAGCCGCAAGCGACCACATCCAAAGACGAGCCGAGGTAAAGGTGGAAGATTGCACTTCCGTAAGCGTAATATTGCCAGCCGGCGGCGTGAAACTGATATTAGGAAAACTAATTTTAGAAGCTTTGGACAAAACCTGAATTTGCTGATTTGTCCTGGAAAGGATTTTTGAGCAATCCCCGCACTGGCTTAAATGCTCTTTAAACTCCGCGGCCTCAGGTTCCTCCAAAAGGCCGTAAAGATATTCAAGAGCTGATGTTTTTGTCTTTTCACAATTCCACATATCCAAATCCCCTTTTAGGAGAATCTTTTGCCTAACAAATCAAGCGAGGGCTTTTTTTAACTTTTGCAGCGCAGTTCGCATCTGGGTTTTAACAGTTCCCAGAGGACGGTTGTAGTTTTTTGCAATATCCTCGTAACTCATCTCGGCATTTTGGCGCAGCAGAAAGACTTCCTTTTCCTCCGGCCTTAGATCCATCAGTGCCTTGCGGATTAATTCCACGGATTCCTGGTTCTCCAGAAGGTCACAAGGAGATGCGATTTCTTTTGATTCCATGATTTCCTCTGCCGGCATCGCCCGGGATTTTCGTTTATAGGCACTTCGCTGCAAATCCTTCCCAGCGTTCAGGGCCACACGAAAAATCCAGGCCTTAAGGTTCTCAACCTTGGAAACATCTTCCTGTTTTTTCCAGCATTTAAGGAAGGCTTCCTGTGCGACATCCTGAGCATCATCTTTGTTACCCAGGATGTACCACAAGGTACTTATGAGTTCGTCACGCCATTCCATGAACGCCCTAACAAGCCGTTCCCCGTTGGGCACAAACTGTCCCGCAACCGGTTTTTTTTGATCGATTCCATCGGTTCTTAGGCTGTTCGGATCCATGGTTCACAAAATAAAGACGAGTATTCATTCAAAAAGATTGATGACCGTTCCAAATTATCATCCAAGGCAATCCAATGGACATCAAAAATTCCATGCGCCGTAAATATTCCCATTCCAAGAATACTGACTGACGAGAATTTCTCTTCAGGCTCGTAGCCAAATTCAGCTTTTGCCGATCCAGTCTTTTCCCAAACAAAAAGCAGAAATTGAAGCATGGTACTGGTATTTGGCTTGAGTATCCTTTAGCATAACAGGATATTTATGCAGCTAAATCAGGAGAGATTAGCCATGCAAATTTCGCAGGAAGCCATCAGCACTTTGATTTCGCAAGGCAAAACCCGTGGTTTTGTCACCTTTGGAGAAATTTTTAAGGTTATCGCTTCTGACAAAAACGATCCCACTCAATTGGACAAGGTTCTTGAGCAGTTAGAGGATCAGGGTATTGAGATTATTGACGAAGATGAACAGGAAGATTAGACAGCTTGCTCTTTCAACCTCTTAAAAATATTTATTAATTCAACAATACCTGGCCTTTGCTCTGGCGACTTAGAAATAAATTGGAACAAAATCTTCTCCTGCTGGTCGACAATTACATCCCCACCTAATTGGCGTAAATCGCTTTTATCGTACCCAAACGAGGGCCACCAGCCCCGACAAACTTTCTTCCAACCTTCGGAAGCAAGTTTCAGATTTAAAAAATCGATCCATCGAATTTTTTCCATCCCTAGTGACAAATAAAGGCTTCTGGACGGATTTGAAACTACCGGGAAAGGTAGTCGCAACTCATTTTGGATTTTGAGAGCATCTCCAAATGGAGAAAAAGTCACTGCCACAACTGCGGCTGAAGTGCTCTGGAAGAGATTCCAACTGTCTCGAATTTCTCCCAGATGGGAACGACAAAGCAGTCACCCCAGATGCCTTAGAAATACCAGCAGACAAGGTAACTGGCAACTTTCCCTTAATTTGAAAGCGCAACCATGGGAATCAAAGACTTCGTGATCCAGTAAATTCATAAAGGCCCCTCTTTTCAAACAACCGACACCCTCATAACTACCTATTTTACCAATTAAAACCGTTAAAACTTTTTCTTTTGGTGCAACCGTTAAAGTTCACACAACCGCTAGGACGATAAATGTTCAAGGAATAGGTGTTCTCCATTTTTCATGGAGCAAGCACCAATCAGGAAACGGGAACCTGATGAGCATTTTTAAATTAAGGGATATTGCCATGGTAAAGAAGCGTGGCTGGATGTTTGGTGGACTGGTGGCAGCCATTTCTTTTGGTTTGACAGGATGTATGCCATTTTCCATGGGTATTTTTACTCCTGTGCCGGTACCCCCCTGGGTGACTGACAGAATGGAAGAAAAATACACTCACAAGAATGATCACCGAACCCCCATCATGCCTCCAATCAAAGAAGGTGGCAATCCACCCCTTTGTGAAGATGCCCCTGATGAGGCACAGGTTCTTAGGGCGATGCCCCATGTGGCTCGTGGTTTCCCTTATGTTTATGAGGAACATCGCGATGATGTTCAGGTGGTCACCGAAAGACTTGTGGATAAGATCGATCCTCCACGCTTTTATCCTTTGGTTGGCCCAGCCCAACTCCATCATTGCCACTGGAAGGCAACCATCTACTACACCGAAGTCATTGAATCCGGATACCCCTTCCCTGTGAAGATTAAACGACCTCGCGTTCAAGTGATTTACATCGATAAGGATCATCTGCATCTCTATGCGGGAACTCCTGAGTTACAGAAGTCCTTCAGCAAGGATTTGGCAGGTTACTAATTCTGAGCAAGTGAAAATCTAGCTAATGGTATGGAGAAATATCATGCGCAACGCATGGAAAAGAACAGCTCAGACATTATTGGCCGCAAGTTCCCTGGGATTATTAACCACATTGCCCGCAATTGGTTTTCCCATTGGCAAACAGCAACCCGCGGTTACCGCTCAGGAGGATAATCCCGAATTCCGGAAGGAATGCGAAGGGAATAAAGCCGCCATGGAAATTCAATTGGGATTTCTGGCAGATACCTCTATCAGCAACACCGACATTCACGCCTACTTCCGCAAAGGTAAACTTGTTATCAAGGGCAATGCGAATCAGCAGTCCGTTGCCAAGAAGGCAAAAAGCCTGGCAGAAAAAGTTACAACGATTCCAATCCAGGATGAAATAAGGGTATGGCCATTTCCAACCTATGTCACGCAAAAGTCATCTCAGGAGAATCTTCAAAAGGCTGCTGAAAAATGTGTGCATATGGAGCTTGGCGCCTCATACCCAAAGCTTAAAGCCATGGCCCAGGCTGATGGCACAATCATGGTTAAAGGTCCGATTATCTCGTTGGAAGACAAACTGGAAGTTAGCAAGAAATTAAGAAAAATTCCAGGTTGCACAAGGGTTGAAAACCAACTTGAACCCCAACCCATGGTGCGCGGCAAACAAACCGTGATTTTATTAACCAAAGATGGTCAGAAATTCATCCCATCCATGCCCAAAGCCGTTGCCAAGGGAATGACAAACGCACCTGAATCTTGGCCCGTATTCCAGCCGGTGAAACCATCAGAAAACCCACCGGTTGTTGCCACCACAAACACAGGCAAAACCCCCACTATAATCTCGGCGCAAAATATCAGCCCTGCACAACCTATTGTGCAACCAGTTGAAAAAGGCACTCCTAAAGATCTGCCTGTTTCGGTTAATACTTCCATAAAAGTAACTGAAACCATAAAAAGCACGGAAATAACCGAGGCGCCCAAATCTGGTCAAACCTGGAACAAACCGGTGGGAAAGCCATTAACTCTTCCCGAGATGCAAAAACCAACTGCACCAACAAAGCAGAAAGAAAACAATACATCTGCTCTGCCGCCCTCAAATCAAACTCAAGGAACTCCAAAAAACTTTCCCAAGGTGGAAGCTATACCAACCAGCGAATCCAAAACCAAACCTCCAGTATTTCAACCAATACCTTCCGCAAAATTAGACAAGGTTGAGCCCTCGAAACCAGCAGATAACCCTACTACAAAAACCAAAACTGCGAAAATAGAACAAACCCCAATTGAGCCAACTGCACCAAAGGTTGATCCCATAACCGCTAGGAAAGGGATCCCTGCACACGATCCAAAGGGAAGTGTTCATGTCCGAACTGATGCGCTGGGTTTTCCACAGACACTCAAAGAAGTACCCTTTGCGGAAGCTAGAAAAAAACTTAATGGTAATATTCCAGAACAATACCAATCGGTTTCTGATAAAAATCCCAGCTATGAAAGACCATACCTGGCAGTAAAACCTACCAATGCCACAAGTAAACCCTTGGCAATACCTAGTCAGCAAACGATGGCCAAGAATAACCCGTCTAAAAATCAAATTCCTGAAACAACTAAGGTGGCGGCTATAAAACCATCCTTAACCAAAACAGAAACAACCAAGAATTCCCAAGCCATTGTCGCAAAACCTGTCTCTTTACAACCAGATAAAGCACCTTCACGCGAAACCCCAAAATTTACCGCCAACACGGTATCAAACACCAAGGACTCAAAACCCAAAGTTGGAACAGGCACTGTAACTTTTGATGATGAACCCATGGTTGGGAAAGGAACCATCACTTTTGATGATGACTCATCAAATGCGACAAAATCCGCCTTGCATGAATCCTACAAGAAGACGGTTTTAAGCCTTTGCAAGGAAGAGGTAAGGGAAATTCAGGTAACGGATCAGCAGGGTGGAAAAGTAACCATCAGCCTGAAAATGATAAAGGGCAAAGACATCACCCAAGTGGCGAAGAAACTATTAAGCCTTCCAGAGTTTTCCCAGGAAAAGGTTGACCTAGAATTTCGTGACTAGGTCATAACGATTCATTCCCGTTAGGCGGGGTTGCTTTTCCGGAAAAGCGCCCCGCCTTATTTTTTTGCCTTTCCAACCTCCAGAGTTTTCAACGCCTTTTCAACCTCTTTCTCAATTCGCGATCCAAGTTCATCCAAAGAATCCAAGTCATCCATGATGGATTTAGAGTTAAAACGAATGATTCCTTGCCCATCGATCACAATCATGACTGGCAAAAATTCAATGTTCCATTCCCTACCCACATAACCAATTCCATCCCAAACAGATGGCCATGACATTTGCAATTGATTCTGAACCTTGGCCAGCGTTTCCCGATCTTTGTCGGCATTGATTCCCAAAATTGCGAATTTACTGCCAGAAAACTTGCTGACAATCTTCTTTTCATGGGGGATCATCTTGACACAAGGACCGCACCAGGAAGCCCAAAAACTTAAAAGAACCACATTGCCCCGATAGTCTGAAAGTCTTATTTTTTTCCCGCTGGCATCCTCCCCCTGGATTTCAGGGGCAAGGTTTCCAACCCGGGTACCTTCCACAATGGCTTCGGTTTCTTTACTGCAGGCGCCGCAGAATAAACCCAAAACTGCAAACCATGCGAAGTTTTTCATTTTGCACCTATTTCTCTGAATGGCCGGTTTTTCGAATAAGGCTCAATAAACGTCTCTGGGGAGAAGACATTGGCAAATCGCTGATTTCCAGCCAGGAAACTCTTTTTACTTCCTCATAAAAACTGGATCGCCAAACCTCACTGGATTGAATTGCAAACACCTCCATCAGGTAACGAAATCGCGTAACAGGATAATCAACCCTGCCTACCAAGCGAATGGAGCGAATTTTCTTTGGCAACAATTCCGCGGAAAGATTTTGGGCCAAATCCGAAGAGTTATCATTTTCCTGGATTACCCTATGGGGAGTTTCCCACAACCCTGCCCAACGCTGACCAGAAGGCCTCTTCCCTAAAACGATTCCAGATTTATTAAAAACAGCCACCGCGACTTCCCGCAGAATGGTTACAGCAGGCCTCAACTTCTTCAGTGGAATGGATTCCGTTTTACCTTGTAGATGAGCCAGACAATAACCGGAAAGCGGACAAGCACTGCATGAAGGTTTTGTGACCGTGCATACCAGCGATCCCAACTCCATCAAGCCCTGGTTGAATTGGCCAACATTTTTTTCTGGAAGAATTTCCTCAGCTTTTAGCCAAAGAAACTTGTTGCCGGCAGAATCATCCACGGACTTATCCCAGGCAAAAAGCCGGGCAAGCACGCGCTTGCTATTAGCTTCAAGAATTGGCAATTTTTTATCAAATGCCTGGGAAAGCACTGCATTACAAGTATATTTACCCATCCCAGGCAAAGCCGACAATTGCTCAGGACTCTGGGGAACTACTCCTTCAAAATCAGCGTGAATGATTTTAGCTGCCTGATGTAAAAATCTGGCACGTCGGTAGTATCCCAATCCCTGCCAATGCGATAGCAAATGCTGCTCATCCGCCAAGGCTAGACTTTTGACACTGGGAAAGGCGGCCATAAAACGCTGGAAATAGGGAATAACAGTTGCAACCTGAGTTTGTTGAAGCATGACTTCACTAACCCAGATTGAGTAAGGGTCCCTGGTTTTTCTCCAAGGAAGGTCCCGTTGATTTTTATCAAACCAACTGATTAAGGCTGCCGCTATGGTTTGGCTTGGTTGCTTTTTTGCAGGGAATTTCATCCTGTCCCTTGGTAAAAACAGGAAAACTACTTTTTGGGAGGTCTGAATTTAGCAAGCAGTGCAGCAGCAGCATCAGATGTGGTCCCAGTGGGCTTTGGTTTTTCCTCAGGTTTTGCCTCACCGGAAGCTGTATTGGCCCCAGCGTTTCCCGACGTTTCCTGGGCTGGTTCCTTACCAATATTATCTTTCCAGGATGGTTTAGTTCCTTCCTTCTTTTCCCCATCATCAAAAAGCAAATCATCCAAATCAGGTTCGTCAGAACCTTCGGCAGATTCCGAGGCAGGCTTTTCAACTTTGGGTTTTTCGGGGCTTGGAGAAGGAGCGGGTTTGGCAGGAGCTTCTAATTTCACTTCAAAATGCAATGGCCCCACCTTGAACTGATCACCATTTTTGATCTCAAGTTCACCATTAACCTTGGTGTTATTAAGAACTGTCCCCTCTGAGGAACCAAAATCCTTAAGAAAAACCTTACCGGCTTTCACAAGAACAGCGCAATGCTTTTCAGCTATTCCCGGTGCTGCTGGTTTTAACTGGCAACTTGCATCCCTACCTATCTTAAAATCCGCAACAGTTATTGGAATCTCTTTACCTTGCATTTTGCCAGCAGATAGCACAACCAGACAAATCTTCATGATTCCCACCCATTCATCTTCAAATATTCAATTCGAGCAATCTTCAATAACGAATCCTATGTACATTAATACCATAAAATGATTACAGATTTTAAAAAAAGCGGGCACAACTATGCAAAGAAAAACCATCCTATTCATGCATCTGGCAATCTTCGGCATAATCTTAGCTGGTTGCTCCAGAAAAAAACCTGTCGCTCCCCCCATACCTGCACCAATACGCCAAACCCTTGTTATTAAATGCCCTTCAGGAATCGCCGAAAGAATTCTAGAAAACCAAGGCAAGGTTTTAGGCAAAAATCTTAATCTGGATTTAAGAATTAATGCCATAAGTCCATTGGAAATCAAAGAATTCGTAGGCACGGCTGATATTCAAATCTTTCCAGCTAAAGAACTTGGAAACTTGATGCAAAAAAAAGCGCTAGAGCCATTTGACGATGCGATCACTCAACCCGGAGACCCCATGGCCTGGCAGGATGTGTTACCGCTATTTCGCGAAAAACTATCCCTTTGGAACAGAAAAGTTATGGCACTTCCACTTGTGGGCGAAAATACTCTGGGGTTTTACCGGGAAGACCTTTTTGAGAACAAAGACAATAAATCCAGTTTCAAACAATTCACTGGAAAGGATTTGAAACCAGCATCCACCTGGGAAGAGTTAATCACTCAAGCGGAATTCTTTTCGAAACAACCTAGCTTTTCAAAAGGTTCGCTTTCCGGTTTGGCCGCAGATGACTTGGATCTTGCGAACGAATACCTAGCTATTGCCAGCGGGTACTCAAGGCCACCTGTTCGGCCCGGAGAACCTGTAAATTCAGAAACCGAAAATGCCATTTTTACATTTGTTTACAATTTCCAAACTGGAAAACCAAACATAACCTCGCCTGGTTTTGTGAAGGCTCTCGAAATCATGAAGCGTATTCAAAAATACCGTTCACCTGACTCCGCTGCTTTTGCAAAAGGAAATTCAATTTTCCAACCGGGTTCATTCTTGCAAGCTGAACAATTCCAAAAAACTGCCAAAATAAGGGACAAATTTGGAATCATGCAAATCCCTGGGGCTGAAGGATACTTTGATTCCAAAACCAGCATGTTTCGACCTTTGCCAAATGGAAACCGAATCCCTTATCTTGGCTCAGGTTCATTATTGATTGGAGTAAGCTCACAATCTTCCCATAAAGAACTTGCCAAAACATTTGCAACCTTCCTTTGCAAGCCGGAATTCAGCGAAAGGATAGCCATGGAAACGTGGGCCGATGGTTTTTGCAGGTATTCGCACCTGGATAAAATCCGTTTAGATTCTCTGGACCTTGATATATCCAGAACATCTGCATTGAAAGAAGCAGTCCGCCAGTTCCTTACTCATCCAGATATCAGAAACCCCACCCTTTGCCTTAGAATTCCCAATCAAAAAAACCGAATGAAAATTCTTGGGGTTGAAACAAGGAAATATCTTCTGTCAGAACAGGGTTCCCCGTTGTCAACTTTGAAAGACATTGAAAACCAATGGCTTAAAATAGATTCTGAAATCCCAGAAAACGAATTCAAATCGCTAGTACGCCAGGGCGCAGGTTTGCTACCGGACTAGCTCACTTTCCCTTGGGAAAATCTGTTATATAAACAGGGTTCATATCCACACCTTGCCTTCCACTTCCGGCAGAAAAACAAATGCTTTTTTGGGCTGGATCCAGGCCTATGGAATAAACCACACCAGTTCCGATATCTTGGATTGTTTCCAATTCCCCGGAAGATGGATTCCATGACGAAATAATTCCCTTCCCCTTGGGTGCAGCGCCAGAAGCCAAAAGCTTGCCACCATCTTTCGTAAAGCGCAAAGAATAAATCCACCCCGGATGAGAAACCATATCATTGGTCTTGGAAAACTGTTTATCTGAGAGATTTTTAATAAATTTTCCATCCTGAAGGTTCCAGAATTTTATCACCCGGTCACTTCCGGCGGATGCCAGAATGTTTTTTTCAGGCAACATAGCCAGTGCAAAAACACCATCTTTGTGGCCATTTTCCGATTCTTTTTCCATGAATGGCTTGACCTCAAATTGCATTTTTCCATCTGATGCATCATGACATTTGACAGAACCATCCATGGCACCAGAATAAACCCGTTTGCCATCTTGCGACCATAAAACACTATAAACGGGTGATGGCACAGGTTTAGAGTGAGCTTCAATTTCTTTGACAATGGCACCCTTCCCAACATCAACAATCCTTACTTTGCCATCATGGCAACCAGTTGCCACCAAATTTCCCTTCGAATCAAATGCCACCACATCCACGAAGCCAGGATGAGGAATATTTTTTACGGGGGTTTCTGCGGCAATTTTGAATTCTTGAAGTAATCCTGTGGCATCCGCCACGAAAATCGCCTTGGACTCGCGAATAAAACCAAACCCTGAAGGTTGGTTGCCAATTTCAAAACCTTGAATCATCTTTCCAAAGTCTGGTGAGATCTGCTGCCCTGGCGTGAAAGGTATGGAATACAGAACCAGCGAACCATCCTCGCCTGCAACAGCCAAGACATTTTCTTTTTGAAATTGAATATTTCGCACACCCGAGTTAGTTTTCAAACTGCCAACCAGTTTTTGATCACCGGTTTGGTAAATCCTAACCTCAGAATCGACACCACCCAACACAAACAACTGATTATTGGGCGAGAAAGCCACCGTTCCAAGCGCATTTGAAGTGGCAACAAATTCCTTCTCAACATTTCCATTATTAATGTTCCAAATTTTAAGGGTTTTGTCGTCGCAAATACCAGCAAAAGATTGTCCGTTTGGCAAAAATACAAGCGAACGAACCGAGGCGTTTGAAGCTATGGATTTGGAATTCGCCAAAACCAGTGAGTGAATTTTTTTATCTTTGCCCAAGGCAAAAATAGATTGCCCCTGAGGGTGAAAATCACCAAGATTCGCAAAACCACCCACATCATAAAATTGCAATTGACGACCAGTGGCAACGTCCCAAAGCCTTACAATTCCATCCTGCGCCAAGGAGGCTACCCGTGACTTATCCGATGAAAACTTTACACTCAAAACTTTTTGAGGATGTGGCAATACCCAAAGTTCTTTTCCGTCATCAACTTTCAGGATTTTAATGGTTTTGTCTGCCAAAATTGCGGCGTGGGAAACTTCCGGAGAAAAATACATTGAACCCACCAACTGGCTTAAGTTGGGGATGGTTTTCAGATCATTTTTGCCATCCTCACCCAGGACCAAAAACCCATTATTCTTCAATGCCAGAAATTTACCCAAAATCATATTTTCAATGTCCAAGGGAACACTTTTCTGAGCATCATTAAACAATATTTGCAAGGCTTTTTTGTCCTGCTGAAACTGCAACCCAAAGCCCTTTTGCTCTAACCTAACCGAGAATACTTTTTGTCTGGCAAGAAGGTCCACAACTACCAAAGAAGATTTTTCCCCATCCGGTGTCAGAAAGGCCGCCAGCTTTCCATCGCCAGATATGGCGGAAGACAAGGATTCTCCCACAGCAAATTCAGGCATCTCCTTGGGCGGGTTAACCTTTAAATCAAATGATTTCAAACTTCCGTTTTTTAAAATCGCCAGAAGCGTGCCAGAATCTTTGGAAAAAAGTATTTCCCGCACCGGCCCGGAACCCGATTTCAAATCATGGACAAGTTTTCCGTCAGCTATCTGAAATGCCTGAATGCGACCATCCGCAAAACCAATCCATGCCAGGGATTTTGCGGGCTGGCTTGTCAAATTCACCGGCTGTCCATCAAGGCTTTTTTCAAAATATGGGGTGGCCTTTTCTGGCTCTTTACCATCAAGGAAATTATTCCTCCAAAATTTAAGAACTTTGTCCTCACCGAGTGAAACAATATTTCCGGCAAGAACTGTAAGCTGAACAACTTTTCCCTTGTCGGCATTTTCCTTACGATTTTTCTTGTCATTGGTCACCAGTGAAAGTGATCCATCATTTCCACCGACAAAACAAGCCTTTGCATTTTCAGAAATTACAAAGGCACTTCGATTTGAATCCAATCCTTTCGCTATGACATTGTTTCCACCTATTCTCAATTGGCCAGAAGCCCCGACCCAAGCAAAATTCTTGCCATCATCCAGAGAAACTGCCTGTGCCACTTTTTCTGGCAAGGCCAGGGGTGGGGATAATTGCCCCTGGGGCAAATTCCAAACTTTGATACCAGAAGGCTTTCCTGCGCTGAAATATTGGCTAGCTCCAAGAAATCCTATTTCTAAAAAACCATCGGTTTCCACCAATCGGGATGAAATCATCTTTCCATCGGCCAAATTCCAAAGTTCCAGAGCACCTTTTTGGGTGAACGCCAAAAGCCATTTTTTGTCGGCACTTATGGAGATTTTTCGGATGTCAGCATGGCTCACTGGTAAAGTTGCCGATTTGGCCCAAGGATTTGTTTTGTAAACAACGATTTCAGGTTTTGAGGTGGCAAACACAGCAATGGCTGCATCAGGAGAAAATGCCATGGTTAGAACTTCGGCATTAGTGACCGCCTCAGTTTCAGGAACAGATTTGGCCTGAGTGTTCCAATACTTGATCAAACCGTCATTGCCGGCACTGATGACCTGACCATTTGAATTAGCAAGCAATGAAGTAACACCCCCCTCGTGGGCTCCTATTTTCTGCAGAACTTTGTTCTCTGCGGAATTCCAATGCTGAATCACACCATCGTTGCCAGAGGAAATAATTTTTTGGCCGTTATTGAGTATCTGCAATCCTGTTACCGGCGCTGTATGCCCTTTCATAATTACAGCGTTCTTTGGCAATTCTTTCAGATCCTTGAGTGGAATATCTTTCCAGAATTTCACGGTTCCGTCTTTAAAACCTACCGCAAGGTATTTTCCATCCGGGGTGGGGGAACATGAGAAAATTCCATCGCCTGCTTTTTCTTTCCAGACAGAATGTGCTGAAGGATAGTCCCAAATTTTTAAAGTATTGTCTGTACCACCCGAAGCTATCATGGAACCGTCAGGGCTTATTGCGACAGATAGAACCATTTGCTGATGCCCCTGCTGGCCGGAAAAACTTTTAATTTCCTTGCCAGAATTCACATCCCATACCTTTACCGATTTATCAAAGCTACCCGTCACCACCTGTCTTATTTTTGGATGAAATGCCACCGAATACACTGTTTCCACATGGCCTTTCAGTGCCTTGCCAGAACCGGGAAGCCCGCTTTCCTGCGCGCCACACCATTCCAAAACCATCCCCAAAAACAGTATTCCCAATAGACACCTTGCGAAGCCACGGTATGCAACATGATGATGGAATTTTTCAACGATAAAATGGATTGGCATGATATCCCCATGAAAGCCCATGAGTTACGGAAGGAAAATATAGTCTGTCAGCAGCAATGCTAACTGTCAACGATGGGTTGTAATTATTAAAAATTATTTTGCAAAATCAGGCACCGGATTGAACTCCTGATCTCAGATTTTTAACCAAAGTTTTTTGAACTCTGGAAGCAAATCCTGGACAAATCAAACCAATGCCAATTAAAACCAGACCCAAGAGACTTAAGGTCAATATCAAATACCATCCTATGTGCGAGGCTCGCAACTGTTCCATGGAGATCTCTATCGATTTCAAATTATCTATTCCGAAAATCGTGACTAGGGCGGGAAGCGCCAAGGTTAACTGCAACGCAAGGGCAGGGTATATGCTTCGCGACCTCACCACCAGCAACCCGGCAAAGGTCCCCGACAATAAATCCACCAGGAATCTTCCTTCATGAAAAGTAGATGCCGCGGACAATGCAGCCACCAATCCTATCGAACTGAGTTCCCCGAATGCCGAACACCAGTTACCCTGCAAAAATCCCCTGAAGACTAGCTCTCTGGCCATTATTGGAAGCAAAACAAAACCATAATAATTTCCAAGCGTCATTGTTGCCGGCAAATTGAGTTTGCCCTTTTGGCCAAGGTTTTGAATTAATTCTTTCCAGCCAGAAAGAAGATTAAGCCTTAATTGAATTTCAGCAAGCAATGGCATAAGCAATACACCGGTTCCCATGCCAAGGAAAAGGTATTTCCAACTCCAACTCGTAACCGCAAGAGAACGGGCCGGGGCTATACCCCAGCCCATCGAAAGAAAAATCACCGGAACTAGCCCAGCCACCACAGGATCGATTCCTTTTGATTGCCAATAACCCAGCCCAGGCAAAAACATGGTAGCTATCACGAGCAAAAGGCCGGCAAGGCCAAATCCAAAGCTTTCACCCAAAGATCGTAATGGCAAAAGTTTTCTTACCAATGACTGCCAGTTGAATAATTCCGCCTCACGAAAAAGTACTTCTTCCTTTTGAAATTGCACCACCGCCCACCGAAGAGCCATGAATGCGTACCAGCTTGTCACCCCCATTACCATCACCAAATAGCCAATCAATTGAAGGTTAAATTCTCCAGCCAGTAGTTCCTGCATAACAAGGGTTATTCCCGCTACAGGAACAAAACAATAAGTGAGATTTATTTTTGATCCCGGTGCCATGGATACCAATACCAAAGGCAAGACCACCATGACCAATGGCATAAGGTAGTACTGGCCTTCCCTGCTGCTTTTTGCGTAGGAACCGATCGCCAGGCTTAGTGAACTAAAAAAAGCACCCAATGGCAGCAGCAAGGGTAATGCCCACAACAAATTCCAGGAATTTGTTCCACCAAGGGAAAGGTAAGAACTGGCAAGGTACCAAGCCGTCAAACCCATGCAAGCGATATTTAAAAGGGCCGTAAATGTGCTAAAAGTCCAAATCGCCAGAAACTTTCCAAGCACAATTTCGAAACGACTAGCGGCACTGATCAGCAATGTTTCCATGGTGCCACGCTCTTTTTCTCCGGCACATAAATCCACAGCGGGATATAAAGCTCCAACCAAAGCCCACATTACCATCAGCATGGGAATTACCCTTTTGAGGAGATTCCTTATTTCTGCCTGCAGCATATCTTTTGGTTGTTTACCACCCTGTGCCTCTGTAATAACAACCAGACGATGAAAATCAGGCGGAAGTCCCCGCGAGAGAAAACGAGCCTTCCTCAAGGCGGATTCATACCTAAATAGAATTGTTTGAATCTGACCTGCGACCATCAGGGAGTTATCATCCTTTTCATTTACATCCAGCTTGATTTGACCGGACTTGCTCCCCCTAATATTTTCCATGAAATCATCAGGGAATTTAAGTATCGCATCCGGTTGGCTTCCAATTACACCCGCCACCCATTCCCCAGGATCCTTATCAGACTTAGGTTCCGGCGATTTCACATCCATCCAATTGGCGAGCAATTCAAACGCTGAACCGTTGTCGTATTTTGGATGCAATCGCAGCTTTTCACCATCTCGAATAAAAAGAGGTGGAACCCATAATTGCTCAACCAGGGACCAGGCTTGAAGAAAGGAAACGGACCCAAAAAAATCACCTTCCAAGGCCATCGAAGCAAGCATAGGAACAACTGAAACCAGGGATTTTTCTTCCATAGCGCCAAAGGGCCTTATTTTTTCAGACCCTAAAACAGCAATTGTTCTTGGCTGAATCTGCTGTTTTACCGCAAGGTGTACAACTAGTTGCCCAGCTATGGGATAAAGCACGATCGGCAAAACCAAAATCATGAAAAGAGTTCGTCGATCCCGAATCTGATCCAAAAGGTCATGGGAGCATATCGTGAATATGTTCCTAAAACTGGACATGTATTTCACCCGGACAGAAAATTACTTTACCAGCCATGAAATTCCCTGGCAGTTATTTCACCATCAGGCCAGGACATTTCAAGCAACCTTTTGAAATGATAGTCACTTCCGATATTGTAGCCCCTGATTCCATTCCAGTCTTCCATTCTCACCCGATGGGTATGTCCACAAAAGACATGGCTGACAAAGTGCTTGTTACCAAGGATTAGATTCTCAAGGGCGGCATTGCCGCTAAGACCCTCCCACAAAAGGGCATCCAAGCTCGTATCGTGGTCTAATTGGGGAAAACTAAGCGGCCTGATTGCGGGATGATGTGTGATAACCAAAGAACGATAGCCTTTGTCACGAACTTGTTCCAAATGCCGGCCAAAAATTCCAACTATTTCCCTGGTAAAGGATTTGTCATCATGCTGCCAGCGAACGTAATTAAAATCGTTGTGTTGTCCTCGAGTGAATCTTTTGGAAAGCAACCTGGCTTCCTCACCAGGGTAATTCTCGAGAATTTTTTGTTCGCTCCAAGAGTAATCATACCAATTCATATTCCCAACAATGGACAATCCATGCTTATCCAAATGCAAGGGATTTTGATCCAAATAATGAAAGCCGAATTCACTGGCAATTTTGGGAAGAATACTGGAATACAAATCCCAGGAGGTACCCCGCTGATCATCCGGGGTAACCCATATGTCATGATTGCCGGGCACCAACGCCTTAATGCAGTCAAGCTGTTTGAACTTGCCAAGACACTCCGCAAAATGATGGGAATGCCCTATGTCTCCCGCAAGCAAAAAAACATCCGGTGGGTTTGCCAATACATGGTCAACCATGGCATGGTTTGCATTCATGCCACGAGCAATTCCCCAGTGCAAATCCGCAGTCAAAGTTATTTTGAGACCCGGCTGGCCCATCATGGTCCTTTAGGTGTTAGCAATTATTCAGTATTCTAGCACTTGAATTAAAGGTGTTATGCGGAATCAGGCAATCTTTCTTGAATCCCCATTCATCCATCGTAAACAAGAGGCCCAAGATTCCGAATTACCCGGGTAAAAAGCCGCTGAAGGAAAGTTTGAATCGGAAGCAGAAAAGCGGTCATGGGATCCCTTGGCAAGTGCCATGCTGGCAGCCAATGCTCTGGCATATGCATCAAAGGAGACCGAGGGAATTCCAAGCCCGTCTGAGGTAAGCCATTCCATGTTTGGCATAGCCAGTGCCATAAGGTGCCTAAGAAAGCCATTTTTTGCCTGGGGGCCACTAAGAAAACATGGTCCGCTCATTCCAGCTTTTCTCAAGTCTGCTAATGCTTCCGTGATGTTTGAAACAACAAAATGATGGCCTGTACAAAGAATATTCGCCGAATCCTGTTCCGGGCGTACACTGCGGCTTATATCTTCCAGAACATTCTTGGCAAAATCATCCCGATTTTTCCTGGCTGAAAATCTGGCTGAGGATTGTTTCCATTTACCTAATATGGTTTCCTCACAAGCACCTTGGACCGCCATCTTGGAAAAATTCTCGGCCCCATTCAGCAAATGTTTTTTAGAAGAATAAAGAACTTCAAAAAGGGAACCACAAGGGCCCAGATTGGCGTAAAAAGGCTTGTGACCAGGTATTTCAGCAAATAATCTTACCGTGCCACCAAGGTGAATATGAATACAAGGCTTGGAAACCTTCCTTGAGATATCACAAAAAACAGGATCGCTGTTTTGTTCCCTGCCTTGAAGACAACCAGTTTGCAGGGCAACCACGCTTATACCGGTTCCCTTGGATATATCCATCCCCGGTCCCCAACCTGCCAATGCGCGCATTCTTCTGGATTCCTCCAGAGAACCCAGCGCGGTATCACAACCAATCGCGGTAATTAATTCAGGCTTTAAGCCTGCTTCCCGAATGGTGGCATAGGCTGCAACCACAAACTGACTGATGATTAGCCTGCAAGCTTCCCCGAAAAACTGTGTATCACCCGGGTTGCGGTCACCCACCTTTGAAAGCCATTTACACAATTCCAAAGGAAATGGCTGGAACATTCCCAAAATGAACCTTGGCCCGGGCGAAGAGGCACTTTCGTGCACCTTCACCAGGGCTGAGTGAACACCAGGCTCGGAACAACCGGCATGAAGCCCCAGCAAGTACCGGGACATAAGATTCTCCTGCGCGGGTTATGCAGCCAGTTCGAGGCTTTCCTTTATGGAATTTTCCGCACCGCATGATTGCACAAAGCATTCAAACAACTGCGAATCCAAGGCTGTACCGCTTTCAGATTCCGGATGCCACTGAACGCCGATATAAAACCAGCCTGCATCCTCATGTTCAATGGCCTCGATGATTCCATCCGGTGCAAGCGCGCCGACTTTCAAGCATGCCCCCAATGTTTTTACCGCTTGATGGTGCGAACTATTCACTCGCAACTCATCTCCACCATAAATCTCCTGAAGCCTTGTATTTGGCTGTAATAACGCCAGATGCCTGTGAAAATCATCTGAGGGATCCATATGGGGCATGCATCTTGGCATTTCTTCAGGAATATGAAGCATCAAGCTGCCACCCATGGCAACATTCATCTGCTGCATGCCAAGACCGATCCCCAATACGGGCATTTTTCTCTCAATGATTTTCCGGACAAGCGACCTGTCAGAATCTTCCCTTCTTGCCGCCATCATTTGAATGGAAGGGTGCATGGACTGGTTGTTCCTTCTAGGATCCATGTCGGCACCACCACTGAGAATAAAACCATCAAGTTTATCCAAAATGGCATCCATATCTGTTTCTTTTAGGATGGATGGTATGATCAGGGGTATTCCACCTGCTGCAAGGATACTGTCGCAATATCCTGAACCTAGCCGAAACATGGAATGTTTTTTTCTTGGACTGGCAATCACATCCACATTAATACCAATCAAGGGTCTATTTTCGCGGGACATTATGCTTCCTTCCCTCATGAATGAAATCAAACAAAATTCCAAAGCGCCGTTAGGTCACTTCATGTTGGGGTCTATAACGAGAAGGATAAAAAAATCTCAAGGCCTATTCATGGAAATCGAGAATATCCCAGAACAAAACCTCGCATTTTGCGCGATTTAACAACCAAACAATGATATGGCAAAAATAAACAGGCTGGATTGCAAAAAGAGAATTATTACTTGTTTTCAAATTCTCTGATCATTTGACGAAATCTTGGATCATGCCGGATGGACTCAAGATCATTGTCTTCTTTCATGTAGCGAAAATCACTGTAGCCTAGCTCCATGGCAGTTCTAAGGGTCTTCAAAGACATGTCAACCCTTTTCAAAAGGGCATAACTACAAGCAAGATTATAATGTGCCAAGGCATCTGAAGGCCTCAACCTTACCAACCTTTTATCAATAGCCAGACCTTCGGCATATTTACCTTTAAGAGTAAGGAGGTTTCCAAGTACTCTTAAAACATCCACATAATCTGGATGAATTTTCAAAATAGCCTGGTAAAACTCCAGTTCAAAATCCGCCTGGGCGTGAGGGAGAACCCGTATTTTTTGTGGATCGGTTGCCGAGGATTTACCAGATTCTTCACCCGGATTTGATGGTTGATTGCCCATGATCGGATCCTAACAGCAATGATATTTTTCTCAGCAACAATTCAATTATAGACCAGCATAATCACGTTGTATAGTGGCTAAAATGGAGTACCAAACAAAAGAACCCGGCGATTAAGCCGGGTTCTGTAAATTTTAAGGATCAATCCTCTTCGTCGTCGTCATCTTCATCTTCCTCATCATCGTCGTCGTCATCATCCTCATCATCATCAAAATCATCGTCGTCATCATCTTCATCATCTAGTTCTTCATCAAATTCTTCATCATCAAAGTCGTCGTCGAAGTCGTCGTCATCGAAATCATCGTCGTCTAGTTCTTCATCATCAAATTCTTCATCGTCGAATTCTTCGTCATCATCGTCGTCGTCATCATCCTCATCATCGTCTTCATCTTCTTCCTCGTCATCATCTTCATCGTCTTCATAGTCATCATCTTCATCACGCATGTATGGCGTGGAAGGTTCTTCAGAAACCTTTGTGGCGTCACCCGTAGCAGTGGCAGCTAGAACTGCCATAAGATCATCAACCAAAATGTCAAATTCGCTTTTCATCGCGCTTCCCTCGCCTCAAATTTGGTTAGCCAACTACCAGTGAATCGTCCCTGTTGAACTACCCATTCTTAAAAATACACCCAACGCCCCAAAAATCCACTCAACTTTTATGCCAATAATTTATCCATAACCCCCTACTGCCAGTCAAGGCAAGATGGCTTGAATAAACAGGTTAGGAATTAGTAGTAAACTTTAAAATTCTTGTCAAGGCAATGGCAAGGGAATTCTCAAAGATTGCTACTTATTGGGAAAAGCCCTTCTTTTTTCAGCTATAAATGGTAGATGGTGGTCCATGTGGCCCACTGCTTTTTCCAGTAAATTTTCCAAGGAAAGGGGGCCTTTTTCTGAATGAACTCCGGTTTTAAGCCAAAAATCTTCCGGAATGGAATTTAAAATTCTTGCCATTTGGGACCGCACAAGATTAATCAAAGCAATTTCTTCTGTAATATTTCGATCTTGATATGCCAAATGCCGCGTAAACTGATTTTCATCCGCACCCAGCAGCATTGGTTGTTCCAGAGCAATCACCCTCTTCATCCGGTCAGCGAATACCGGTTCAAAATCTGCAAGGTGACAAACCAGTTCCATAGTGGTCCATTTATCTTTAATCGGTCGGCAATGAAGCTGTTCCAAGGTCATTCCTTGCACAGCTTCTCCAAGCTTGGCGATGCCATTAAGATAGTCGGAAACAAGTTGCTTTTGTCTGGCATTCATAGGTTTTTAACCCGCCATGCGCATGAAAGATTCCCTTAAGCTGGCCAATTGCTGCCTTCTTTGCACTTCGGGTGCGAAAGGGTCGAATGGAATCTGACCATTTACCATTTCTTCCAACAAACCATGAACCCGTTTCCTTAAATCGGCGTCCCGGCGTTCCAAAGCATCCAACAAATATGGCACTGCATTCATTCCATGCCTTTGCAATTCCTCACCCGCACGGTCTGATCCAGAGGCAAATGCCACCACAAGTTCCAAAATATTTTCCCGTTCCAGCATTTTCTGTACATTTTGCCTGGCATCTTTGGGGGCTTCCGGCACTGAACTGGTCATAGCAACAGTATTTGGGGCTGTTCCAGGCCTTTGACCAAAGCTTTCACGGGACGGAACCATGGTGCTTGGTAAACCTATGGAATCGTTATTAAAGCTGTTTCCAAGGTATTCCTGAATCGCAATTGGATCGCGGATAATTTCCTGGGGCGCACCATGGGTACGAACCTTGCCACCCTTGATGAGGTAGCTTCGATCCGTGATGGAAAGAATCTCGCGCACACGGTGATCGGTTACCAGAATTCCGATGCCCTGATTGCGAAGATCTCTCACAATATGCTGGATATCTTCGATAGTCTGGGGATCGATACCCGTGAAAGGTTCATCCAGAAGAATCAAAAGCGGATCACAAGCAAGACAGCGGGCAATTTCCAACCGGCGCTTTTCACCACCAGAAAGCCGGGCGGCGTTATTCTTTCTAAGGTGGGTAAGACCAAATTTCTCCAACACCTTGTCTGTGCGATCAATGCATTCCGAACGGGTAAGCTTTCTGCCCAAAACCCTGTGTTTTGGCATAATTTCAAGAATTGCCATCACATTCTGTTCGACAGTAAGCTTGCGAAATACACTGGTTTCCTGGGCGAGATAGCCCATACCCAGCCTGGCACGGCCGTACATGGGCAAATGAGTTACATCTTTGCCTGCAAAAATGACTTTTCCGCCATTGGGAGTAACCTGGCCTGTTGTCATGCGGAAACTGGTGGTTTTTCCGGCGCCATTCGGCCCCAAAAGGCCTACTACCTCGCCAACATCCACCTGAAAACTGACACCGTCCACAACCTTGCGGCTTCCGTAATACTTCACCAAGCCGCGCACTTCGAGGATAGCCATCCTAGCTCCTTTGGAATCTGCGCAATTCTCTCAAATATAAGGATTTACAATCTTCGCAGTTCTGGAGGCAATACCAGTCTAGCAAGATTGGACCAAGCAAGGTAAAACAGGATGATTGGGATTTCGGGGCAACCCATCCTACAAAGGCTTTTTGTTATTTTGAGGTGAAGGTTGAAACAATTAATTTCCGAATCTGCCATTCAGTCCCGCATCAAGAGTATAGGCACTCTCATTCAAAAAGACTTTCAGGGAGAGCATGTCACAGTAATAGGCGTGCTTACCGGATGCCTGATTTTTCTTTCGGATCTGGTTCGGCAATTAAATCTGCCTGTGCGAATATTTTTTCTTCGTGCGAGCAGCTACCGTGGCAATACCACAGTGCCAGGTAACCTCGAGGTGGATTCTTCGATGCTACCTGATATCCAGGGTAAGAATATCCTCCTGATTGACGATATTCTTGATTCCGGCCAAACTTTGGCAAAGCTGACAAAGCATTTAAAAGAAAAAGGATGTGGAAGCATAAGAACCGCAGTACTTTTGAGAAAATTAGGCCGTCAGCAACACGCCATTGAACCCGATTATTGCGGCTTTGAAATCCCGGATGAGTTCGTGATTGGTTACGGCTTGGATTACAACGATGAATATCGAAACCTGCCATTCATCGGAGTTCTGGATCCCAACCAACTGCCCAAAGGAAAAAGCTAATCGTGCGAGCATTTTCTTTCGTGATCGACAGCTTGGATTACTCAGGAAACGCCCGCCTGCTACTCTCACTCTGCAATTACCTGAAACAAAAACAACACAAGGTTTCCATTATTTGTCTGGGTAAACCCACCCCTTGGTCACAAATATTGCAATCGGCTGAAATTCCATTGGAACATCTAAATTCCAATGGGTTATGGGATGTTTCTTCACTGCTAAAACTACGGACCTGGTTGGGAAAATTGGAAGTACATGAACTTCATGCGGTAAGCTTGAATGCATTGGAAAGCATTAGCCTTGCATCGCCTTCATTCCTACCCAGATGCATACTCTGGGGTTTGCCGATCAAGCCTGTCAAATATGGTTTCCTTAGAAGAAAACTCCTTCCACGTGCCAAGGCAATTCTGTGCCAGACCAAAGCCCAAATGCAAATGCTGGAAAAGGCTGGCATACCTGACAATACCTTGAAACACCTGCCACCTGGCTTGCAAACCTTGGAATTTACGGAATCTCATGAGCCCGACTTTTACAAGCCTTATATGCTAGACCCCGGACCATTCCGGCATGAAATCGATCACATAAGTTCGCTATGGTCTTTGGAAATTCTTCAATTTGTATTTCCTAAGGTACATCTATGCCTTACCGGTTCAGGAAAAGATCTCCAAAGGTTACAGTCCTTTTCCACCACACTTGAAGCTTCCAAAAGAATTCACTTTCTGGGACCCGTCAAATATCAGGAACCTTGGCTGGAAAAGTGCTCCGTTTTCCTGTCTACTCGGGTACAACCCGGTGGTTTGGTTTCCATCATGGAGGCAATGCACGCTGCCAAGCCAATTATTGCAACAAATGTGGCAGGGACGGAGGAATTTCTTCAAGACGGCCAAAATGCGCTTTTTATTGACCCAAAAGACAAAGCGGGGTTAGCAAAACAGGCCAGGAAGGTTCTGGAAAACCCCGACTTAGCTCAAGATTTGGGAAACAGGGCCGCCGAATATGCCAGGCAGCATTTCACCGCCGAGGCGCACTATAACAGGCTGATGAATTTACTCGAAAGCCTTTGATCCACGGGAAAGGGATTTCATCATGCAGAATGTGCTAACACTGATTCTTGCCGGTGGCAAGGGAACCCGGCTTGACCCGCTTACGAAGGATCGTGCGAAACCTGCGGTTCCCTTTGGCGGCCTGTACAGGATCATCGATTTCCCACTTTCGAATTGCATCAACAGCAACCTTCGCAAAATTCTTGTGTTAACCCAGTACAAGGGGCAAAGCCTCGACCGGCATCTTATGGATGGTTGGAGCTTCCTTTCCCGCCAGTTGGACGAATATGTGGTATCAGTTCCACCACAACAACGCATTGATGAACACTGGTACCGGGGCACAGCGGATGCTATCTACCAAAACATCTACACGATTGAAAAATCAAACCCGAAGTACATTCTCATCCTTGCCGGCGACCACATCTACAAGATGGATTATTCGGAAATGATTCGCCATCACATTGAGAAAAAAGCCGAGCTAACCATCGGAAGCATTCCTGTGCCCGCAAAGGATGCCACACAGTTCGGGGTGATGCAACTTGACCATGACGACAAGATAACAGGTTTTTTGGAAAAGCCTGGCAATCCGCCAGAGATTCCCGACATGCCCGGATTTTCGATGGCCTCCATGGGCATCTATGTTTTCAATGCGGCAAAAATGTTCGAGCTTCTTTTTGAGGATGCCGCAATCACAGACAGTGAACACGACTTCGGCAAAAATATCATTCCGCGAATCGTCCCAAAACTCAAGGTTCAAGCCTTTCGATTCCAAGACAAGAATAATAAGGATCTTCCCTACTGGCGTGATGTGGGTACTTTGGACGCCTACTATCAGGCCAACATGGATCTTGTGGGTGTCGACCCGGTGCTGAACCTGTATGATTCGGAATGGCCCATCCGAACCTTCCAACCCCAGAACCCCCCTCCCAAGTTCGTTTTCAACAATGAGGGAACTCGGGGCCATAGCCGCCGTGGTGAGGCACACGATAGCATGGTTTGCCAGGGTTGTATTATCAGCGGTGGCAATGTCACACGCAGCATTCTCTCCCCATGTGTTCGGGTAAACAGTTACGCCACGGTGGAGGATTCGATACTTTTTGAGGGAGTCGATGTGGGCAGACATTCCCGAATCCGTAATGCCATTATCGACAAAAATGTTGTCATTCCACCGGGAACGACCATTGGTTACGACCTGGATGAAGATCGCAGAAGGGGCTTTACCATCACAGAAAACGGCATTGTGGTTCTTTCCAAGGCCGAAAGCCCGGAAAGCTTTGCTGCCAGGCAAGCCAGAAGGTAGAACCATGCCACGCAGTCGCCTGTTTTTCTTCACACTAATGATTGCTGGCGCCTGTGCAGTGACCATCCCGTGGATTTACAACAGTTCCATCCTTCTAAAACCGCAACAAATCCGGGAAGCATCGGAAAAATGGAAGCAACAAGGCCCGGCATCCTACAAGCTGGAATTTCTGGAAACCAGCCAGCAACCCGATTATCGCAAGGATATGGTTGTCCATGTGGTGATGGGCAAGGTTGAAACCGTTCTGGAAAATGCCCGATTCACGGAACCAAACCAAAGCTTCACCGTGGATTCAATCCTTTCACGCATGCAGCAAATGATCGAAAAGGAAACCCAGCAAGGAGGATCCTTCTTTGCCACTGCAAGTTTTTCCGGCAAGGATGGCCACCCCACCCGCTTTGTTCTCAGGCGAGGCAGAAAACGATTTGAACTGGTGATAAAATTACTTCCGCTGGGAGAATAAATCGATTCTTACTTCAACCCGGATTGACCAATAATCTTTTCAAGAAAATCCGCCGGTGGCAGCGGACCGTCATGCATAATTAGCAAATATCCCATTCGAAGGTTTTGATCAGGTTTTATGGAAATGGGGTCTGCATCCTTTTTGGTAAAGGCTTTTCTGGCAAACAAGTTCGCAACCATCAAACCATAATCGCGGGTGTGAAACCAGGAACCACGGGGGTTTTCAGTACTGGAAACCAGTGTTATGCCCGCATCTTTTCCGTTCAACTTTCCGGTGTAATCCATCCAGCGAGCAGGTCTTCCCCAAGTGCCTTTCTCATCAACCCCACCTTCGGAACTTGTGATTCTGCCTCCCTTTTTCACGGTCATGGGCGTATTCACGCGCACCCCAAGGCCAAACTCCTCCTGGTCACCAAATGTAAGCTCTTTTCCCATTGCAGAAAACTCGCTCTCCCATTTCAGGGACCAGGCATGGTTGTGTTTCTGGATGGTATAAGTTGCCTTTTCTTTCATGATTGGGTTGGAACCTGTTTCCAAGCCATCCAGATAATGGTTCTCAACATGAAAACGAATGGAAGAGGCACCTTTCAATTCTGGTTTGACAAGAAAAGCCTTATGCAGGGTTTTGGCTTTATTGCGCCAGTAATCCTTGCCGTTCACATCCCCAAAAGACAACCAAATTCCCGGGTGCATGGTGGCATGGTCCGCGGGGTCGACCCCCTGAACCGGGGGATGGCTTCTAGTAATCTGGTTTCCATTGCCTGCGTGAACCCTGGCAAAATATGGCCTGGCTATGTCTTTATCCTCGTAAACGTATTCCAGGAGCGGCTTGTTATTCAGAAGAAACTGTATGGATCCCGGTTTTTCGGTGAAAGAGAAGTCCTGACCGAATGAGAAACCTACCGCAAAACACAGGAAGGTGAAACACGAGATTAATATTTGCCGCATAAATAAATTATCCCTTGGGAGTGATGTCATAAGTTCGGACAGCACCACCAGCATAAGGGATCGCCAGAGATTTTCCATCGGGATGCAGGGAAATATCCCGGGCATTCTCAGGAAGTTTTAACAAGGCAAATTCATTGGGTTGATCTTGCTGAAAGAACCACAGCATTCCGCCATTCCCACCTGCACAAGCAGCTATAAAGCCAGCATTGTGCCATGACACCCCCCACATGGTGCCTTGAAACTTTTCCTTGGAGGAAAGAGTGTTCAAGACTTTTCCCGTGGCCCATTCCAGCACCAGCACAATAGGGTTACCAACCCCGGCAAAGGCATTACTAACATTGGTAATCCCAGCCAGTGCAATCTTAGATCCATCTGGGGAAAAAGCCATGGACCGGGCCCCACCAATATCCGCGCCAAAACCTGTGTCATACTTGTGAAGGGATTTGGCATCACCTTCACGCAGCATCTTACCTTCAAAATCCCAGAAACGAACCTTCCCCTTCAGATCGACGGAAACCAGCGCCCTCTCCTTGGGATGGATTCCGACTTGGTACACATGATCATCATGGGCCTGCCAGGATTTCACGGGCTTAAGATCTTTTAGATTCCAAAGGGCAATTTTGCCATCATTGCCAGAACTGGCTAGCAAACCGCCAACGGAATCCACCGAAAGGCTTCTAACCCACCCCTGATGAGCCTGAACCTGCCGTATGGGCACCGGGTCGGTTACTTCACGATTCCAAAGCAGTATCTGACCATCATAACCACCGGTGGCCATCAATTTGCCCTTGGGTTCAAAGGCGATGGCTCTAACCCAACTGGAATGGCCTGAAAAATCTACCTTCTTGCCAGAAGCGATTTCCCAGCGTTCCACAAGATTGTCCTGGGAAGCGGTAAAAAGAAAGTTCCCTGTGGGATCATACCTGCAAGCCAATAGCGGCACAGTATGTTTGAATTCCTTCGCCTGACGAACTTGCGAGGGATCCAAACCGGCGAAGGAAGGTTTTACCTCTGGCTTTGGCTTGGCTTCTTCCTTGGCTTTGGGCTCGCCATCCTTCTTCTTTTTGTCTTTTTCCTTGTCTTTATCCTTATCTTTTTTGTCGGTCACAGCAGAATTTCCTGAATAATATCAGCCTTGGGATCCGCCATGGGAATAGGCCTTTGATCGATGTAAAAGTTTTTCTTGGGATCCAACCCGAGGGCTTTCAGGTAGGTGTGGAACAAATGCCCGCCATTCACTTCGCGATCCACAACAGCGGTACCATTGGCATTGGTCTTTCCCACCACCGCACCCTTTTGGATGCCACAACCCGCCAGCGCAACCGACCAGGCTTTTGACCAATGGTCTCTGCCATAGTTTCGGTTGATGTTGGGGGTTCGCCCGAATTCACTCATAACAACCACCAGCGTGCTATCCAGCATGCCGCGCATGTCCAGATCCTCAATCAGAGAGGCGAAAGGCCTGTCGAACTCGCCAAGTTGTTCGATGTGAAAATCAAAGTTTTCATGATGAGTGTCGTAATTCGTGTGAGTAACCTTCACAAAGGTGGCACCACCTTCCAGCAATCTTCTGGCTAGCAGACAATGCCTTCCAAAATCATGCCGGCCATATTTATCCGCCAGAGGCCCGGGTTCCGCGGTAATGTCAAAGAGGTTTTTCTTCTCCATCAGCAATTTTGCCTGATCGTAAGTTTGGGTGTAAGCCTCGGTCATGGCAGTGCGTCTGCGGGAAAGGAACTTTTCATTCGCTGCCTGTCTAAGAGCATGGCGCTGCATTTCCTGATCCATGCTGATGCCATTGGGCTTGTCAAGATTTGCGGGAGCCTTGCCATCGCTAATGTTCACCGAGCCATGCCGTGGTCCAAGAAATGTCGCATCCTTGGTGTTCTGATTGCCAGAACCACTTGGAGTAACGGCAAGGTAACCGGGCAGAGGGTTGTCATCGCTGGTTAAAAGCTTGGAACAAACAGAACCAAAATGCGGGTAATCCGTGGCTGGCTCCTGCCTTCTTCCAGTATGCATGATGTAGGAACCCTTGCCATGGTCATCTTCCTTGGTGTTGATGCCACGAACAAGTGCAAGCTTGTGCATCCACTTTGCGGTATGGGGCAGAAGTTCACTAATGTGGGTTCCGGGAACCGAGGTGGGAATCGCCCTGAAGGGCCCTCCGGTATTCGTGCCAGGTTTTGGGTCCCAGGTTTCCAACTGGCTGACACCACCGGCAAGAAATACCATCAGAACCCGCTTTTGCTGGCTGGCCAACTGCTTGGCAGAAAGTGGATTCGCAAGGACGGAAAGCCCCGTTCCAGCAACCGTTCCCAGGAACATCCTGCGGTTAACATTATGCTGGTTACTTCCACAGGCGTAGTCACATTTCATGAAAGGACTCCGTTAGAATCAGATGGAAAACCTAAATTCCGCCGAGGTGATCAATGCCCAAATCAAATCCCGCACTAGGTTGGATTTATCCTTGCCAGCCTTTTGCAATGCGCTGGCTACTTCCTTCTTTTCATCAGGTGTGGGGAACCGGGTTAATACTCCCAGGTATAGCTCCTCGGCAAAAGCGCTGGAATCTTCCAAAGCAGTTAGCCTTGCTGGCAACGACCCCGGCCTGACGGATATCAAGGATTGCAGGTAGGTGTTGTTGGCCAGAAACAAAGCCTGTTCAACGCGGGCTTCATAGGCAGCGGTCTGACCGGGCTGACCGGCAAGCACGCTCAGCACTGGTCCAACTTTGGCATCTAATTTAGCCTGCAAGGCATCTTCATTGTATTTGGCACCCAAGGCTTGTTTTTCCGCTTCCACAAACCCAGACGCCTGAAGCATGGCGAATGCGAACTGTTCATTGGTCAACGGTTTCATCGGCCCCACAAGATACTCTTCCGGTTTGGGATCCTTCATGCCCTCCGGCACAAGGCTGCTTAATCCATAGGTCTTGGAAAGGGCAATTTCCTTCAGAAAAGGTTTGTATTGGAATTTGTTGGCAACCATCTTGCTGCCCAAGGCATTAAGCAATTCGGGGTGAGATGGAGGATTGTCGCCATGCTCAAGATCCAGCGGATGCACAAGACCCCGGCCCATCATGTGCGCCCAAAGGCGATTGGCAATGTTTCGCGCAAAAGGAGGAAATTTATCGCTTGCCAGTTCACCGGCAAGCTGAGAGCGCCTGCTGTACTTCGGCACACCACGCTTGTCCTTGGCCGGGGCAATCTCGTATTCCTTGCCCTTTTCCATTTTCGGTTCTGCAATGGCAGGCTTGAAAGCAACTTTCGGAAGGCTGGTCTTGGTGGTCTTGGCCGCATCAAACACCGATTGATAGCTTGCCTCGCCATCCGCCTTTTCTGCCAGAACCGCCTTCTTCGTTTTTGGATCGGTGAAGACATAACTGCGATTCAAGAAAGCATAAAGACCATAGTAAAGATCCTGCTTGTAGTCTTCAATTCGCGGGTGGTCATGGCATTGCGCGCATTGCCAGTTCGCACCCAGCAGCAACCTGCTTATGTCCCTGGTCAACAAATGTGGCTCGCCTTCCCGATCAAGATAAAATTTGGCGGCGGGCCTGGTCTTTTCGTCCACTCCGTCCGCCGTAAGAATCTCACGAACCAATTGATCGTAGGGTTTGTCACTGGAAATTGAATCCCTGAGGTACTTTCGCCATTCCCCGCTATTTACATGCTTATCCGGGCGACCTTCCATGAGTTGAACATCCAGAACCCTTGCAAAGAACCATGCATGAGCAGGACTTTTCAAAAGCGAATCCACCCATTCCTCTCTTTTATTGGAAGATTTGCTGGCAAGGAACTCGCGAATTTGAGCAACAGTGGGTATGGAACCCACCAGATCCAGGCTGGTGCGTCTTAGAAATTCAAGGTCGGTACAAGCGGGTACCGCCACGGTAGTTCTGGCCTTGTAGGCTTTGATAATTTCCGAATCAATAATTTGTCGTATGGAAGATGGACTATCTGCCGCTTGAGTGATAACCACCAAAGCAAACATGAGAAAAGCAGCAAAAAACAATCGGTACGAAGCCATTTCAGGGTCCCATTTACTGATTCGTGGAATGTTTATCAGCAGGGTATTCAGGCAGGTACTAAATTATGAATTCTGCAGGATGGCATGTCAATTGCCAAATCGCCTCGCATGATCATTTATCGACCCAACCTCTGCCAAATAAACCACCCCATTGCTTGGAAAAATCATTACAAACTGATCATCTCCAACAGAACCATCACAAATTAGCCATCTTGTTGCCCGGGGAAAGAGCTTTGTAATTATTAGGGCTTTTGACTTTGTGCCTGAAATAGTCTTTGGTTAACATGAATTTGTTCTTAAAACCCGCCAGATTGAACTGACATGAAATACCTTCTTACCCTTATAGCCATGATTGTTTTGCTGCCCACCGCCCTTGCGGAAAGGCCAGCGCCAGAAGATGTGGCTTTTTTTGAACAAAAGGTTCGTCCATTACTGGTGGAGCATTGCCATTCTTGCCATTCGACGGAAGCCAAGAAAGCCAAGGGAGGCCTTTATCTGGATAGCAAAGAATCCATTCAAAAAGGCGGGGATTCAGGTGCCGTTGTAATTCCTGGCAATCCAGACCAAAGCCTAATCATTCAGGCTATTCTTTATCGTAAAAACGAAACACTTCTAATGCCCCCCAAGGGAAAACTTGCGGAACGGGATATCGCCACGCTGACCGAATGGGTAAAACGAGGTGCCTTCTACCCCACCGGCAACAAACAAGCCGAAAAGAAACAAGGCATCAATATAGAACAAGGCAAAAAGTTTTGGTCGTTCCAACCTCTTAGCAACAAGGCTCCTGAAAAATCTTCTCAAGGCTCATGGGTCAAAAAGCGCATCGATTCTTTTCTAGTTGCCGAAATGGAAAAGCATGGTTTAAAACCATCCGCTCCAACCACTCCGCAGGTCTTCATTCGGAGGGCTTATTTTGACCTTCTTGGGTTGCCACCTTCCCCCCAGGAGATTGCCGCTTTTAAAAACCCAACCGAGCAGGACTATGAAAACCTAATAGACAAACTGCTGGCTTCTCAACAGTACGGCGAACGGTGGGCTCGCTTTTGGCTAGACCTGGTACGCTACTGCGACATCATGGAAAGCTGGGCGGAAACCAAAGGCCAGCCATACCTCTACCGAGACTGGGTGGTTCGCGCCCTGAACGATGATGTTCCTTTTGACCGATTTGCCAAACTGCAACTTGCAGCAGACCTTATGGAAGCCCCCATTCAGGATCGTCCCGCTCTTGGATTTTTGGGGCTAAGCCCTTCCTACTGGAAAGAGCTGCAACTTCCCCCATCCATTATCAAGACCATTGTGGCGGATGAACTCGAGGAAAAAGTCCACACGCTAACCAGCACATTTTTGGGGCTGAACGCAGCATGCGCCCGCTGCCACGATCATAAGAATGACCCCATAACCATCCAGGATTATTATGGCCTAGCCGGGGTGTTTGCCAGCACGCGTGCCGCGGATGTTTCCATCCTTGAAGAACAAATTACCAAAACAGTTTTGCAGGCCAGGCAAAAAGTCAGCGCGCTTGAAGCCGATCTGAAAAAACTTCAGGGACAAAAAGAAAAGAAAGATACTGCAAAGATTGAGGAAACACAAAAACAGATAGCCCAGATCAAAAAGGACACCCCTCACTTTGAATCACCGTTTGCTGTTGGAGTGCAGGACGCTAGTCTTTATGTGGTGGCCGATGGAGACCACAAAACCAAATTGGACTACAAGCCCAACCAGGCACAAGATCTGGCCATTCACATTCGTGGCAATCCAAACAATACTGGTCCACAGGCACCCAGAAAATTCATGGAGGTGCTATCAAACCCAACTTCCAAGCCATTCACCAAAGGCAGCGGAAGGCTTGAGCTTGCTGAATCCCTTTTTAATGATTCAAAACCTTTGGTTGCCCGGGTAATTGTCAACCGGGTTTGGAAACAGCACTTTGACAGGGGCATCGTTGAAACCCCAAGCGACTTTGGCCTTATGGGGGAGAAACCATCCCACCCCGAATTATTGGACGATCTGGCGGCTAGGTTTATCGCAAATGGCTGGTCCATGAAATGGCTTCACAAGGAGATCATTCTATCCGCAGCTTACCGTCAGCAGTCTGGTTCAACTTCAGAGAAAGATCCTGAAAACCGCTTCCTGGCACGAATGCCGCGCAAACGACTTGATGTGGAAGCCTGGAGAGATTCCATGCTGGCCGTGGCCGGTAACCTGGATAGCACCGTTGGTGGCCCACCATTGGATCTTGGACTGGCTACCAATCACCGCCGCACCATCTACGGCACCGTGAAACGCAGGGAGTTGAATGACCTTCTAAGGCTTCATGATTTTCCAGACCCCATCACTCATAGCCCCAACCGCATTCCAACCACCACCCCGCTACAACAGCTTTACACCCTGAACAGCCCATTTGTGCATTCTCAGGCAGATACCTTGGTAAAACGGCTGAAAGCAGCTTATCCTTCCGACGAGAGGTTACAAATAACGGAAGCTTATGCTTTGCTATTTGGCAGAAAACCAACCGATGAACAACTAAAGTTAGGTATGGAATTCCTGCAAACAGCGGGCAACAACTGGCAGCAGTACGCGCAGGCACTGCTGGCCAGCAACGAGTTCCTTTTCATCGACTAAGCCATTAGCCAGGATTGAAAGTGGAGATTTCGGCATGAACGCACCATTCAGCAGAAGAGAAATGGTTCAGGCCCTTGGTGGCGGATTAGGGTCTCTGGCACTTGCGCCTATATTGCAAGCTGGCCCATCTTCCACGAACCCATTGCCCCATTTTCAACCCAAGGCTAAACGGATCATCCATTTGTTCATGAATGGTGGCCCATTCCAATGCGATCTTTTCGATCCCAAGCCGGCATTGAACAAATACGCCGGCCAAAAGCCCGAGGGTGCTGATCTACGCACCGAACGACCAACCGGGGCTTTGATGGCGGTTCCTTTTCAGTTTTCCAGACATGGCCAATCAGGGCTGGAAATCAGCGAACTGTTGCCACACCTTTCCCATCATGCCGATGATTTGTGTGTCATTCGCTCCATGCACACCGACAACCCAAACCATGGTCCTGCGCTTTTCCTGATGAATAATGGCACCATCACCCCTAACAGGCCCACTCTGGGGGCATGGCTTTCCTATGGCTTGGGAACAGATAACGCAAACCTCCCCAATTTTGTGACTCTTTGCCCCGGAAGGCCCGTGCGTTTTTCGGAACTTTGGTCCAATGGGTTTCTCCCCGCTGAGCACCAGGGAACTTACATCAACCATTCAAACCTTGATCCACGCAAAATGATTCCGTTCCTCGAGAATTCCAAACTCACGCCGGAGGCACAGGCCAGGCAACTTGAACTAATGCGCAAGTTAAACCAGGATCACATCAAGGATCGAAACGAAGACCCAGCCTTGGAAGCCCGCATACGCTCCATGGAAACTGCCTACCGCATGCAAATGTCAGCTTCCGATGCCTTTGATATCCAGCGCGAATCGCAAAAAACTCGCGATATGTATGGAAAAGGCCACTTCGCCAACGGCTGCCTTCTTGCCAGAAGGCTTGCCGAGCGGGGTGTAAAGTTCATTCAGGTTTATTACGGCAACGGCCAGCCATGGGATACACACAGCAATCACACTGCCGCCACAAAAAACCTTTGCAAGGATATTGACCAGCCAATCGCCGCCCTGCTTCAAGATCTGAAAAACAGGGGTCTATTGGAAGACACACTGGTCATCTGGGGCGGGGAATTCGGGCGAACACCCACCACCGAAAATAAGGATGGCAGAGATCACAATCCCTGGGGTTTCTGCATGTTCATGGCGGGGGGTGGTTCCAAGGGCGGGCAGGCATATGGCGCAACGGATGAATTCGGATTCAAATCTGTGGAAAACAAAGTCCACATTCACGACCTACATGCCACTGTTCTTCATTTGATGGGTATCCATCATGAAAAACTGACCTACCGTTACGCAGGCCGCGACTACCGCCTTACCGACGTTGCAGGCAATGTGGTTCAACAACTGGTAAATGCCTGATTCTTCCCAAAAAGAATTAAATTGAATGAGATGCATGGATTTTGATCAGATAAAAACAACGAAACCAAAATCGCACTGCTAAGCTATGCTGTACAAGGCATTCGCCTTGGAATAGTCTCTGCCAGCCTCTTCCAGTTTGCCAAGCTTTTCAAAGGCAAGACCACGGTTGTGATACGCCCACGCATCATTTGGATTTAGCTGGATTACTTTGGAGTAATCGGCGATGGCATCCTCAAATTTGCCCAGATTTATAAGCACCAACCCACGACTGGAGTAAACCAAAGCATCGGCGGGTTCCAAATCAATTGCCTTCGAATAATCCTCTACTGCTTCTTCGTTTTTGCCAATGGAACAATAGGCACACCCACGGGCGTAGTAATTCCAGGGATTATTTGCATCCAACTCGATAGCTTTCGAGTAATCATGAATAGCGCCTTCGCAATTACCAAGTTTTTCAAAGGCCAGTCCATGATCCCGATAAGTGCCAGCATCGTTTGGATCTAACTCAATAGCCCTTGAGTAATCCGCAATTGCTTCCTCGATTTTACCAAGTGCTGCGAAAGCAAGCCCTCGCTTGCGGAAAACAACTGCGTCATCAGCAATCGAATCCATGGCTTTGGAATAATCCGCTACCGCTTCCTCGTATTTGTGCAATTCTGCAAAGGCATTTCCCCGGTTCCTGAAAACCCAACCATCACCAGAATCGAGGCTGATGGCTTTTGAATAATCCAAGATCGCCTTGCCATAATTTGAAAACACACCGAAAGCATTACCTCGGTTTTTATATGCCCAGGCATCATCGGGGTTTAATTCAATCGCCTTGGAAAAATCTGCAATCGCTTCCTCATATTTTCCCAACTCATTGAAGGCAAATCCACGATTACAAAAGGCAGTGGCATCCTTGGAGTCAAGGTTTATTGCCTTGGAATAATCTGCAATCGCTTCCTCGTATTTGCCCAACTCATTAAAGGCAAATCCACGATTCTTGAAAGCCCATACATCTTTAGAATCCAAACCTGTTGCCTTGGAATAATCCCCGATTGCTTCATGAAATTTACCCAACTCATTAAAAGCAAGGCCGCGGTTACGATAGGTAATGGCATCTTTTGGATCCAATTGGATCGCCATGGAAAAATCAGCGATCGCTCCCTGCCATTGGCATAGTTTTTTAAAAGCAAGGCCGCGATTACGGTAGGTGATGGCATCTTTTGGAGTCAGCATGATCGCCATGGAAAAGTCAGCGATCGCTTTCTCGTAATCACCGGCCGAGAAATAGACACAGCCACGATTTTTCCAAGCCCAGGCATCCTTGGAATCCAAGTCGATCACTCTTGTGTAATCCGCAAGGGCTTCCTCGTTATTTCCAAGCGAATCATGAGCACAAGCACGATTTTTAAGGGCCCAGACATCCCTGGAATCCAACTCAATCGCCTTGGAAAAAACGTCTATTGCTTCCTGAAGTTCTTCAAAGTTCAAAAGAAAACCCCCTTGAAAAATAGGCTATTCAGTAAGCCAGAGAACAACTACAACCAATTTTTTTCAAGAAAGACGAAACTTTAAACCCTTTTCATAGACGAACCTAACTAATGCACCCTAAGTAATTTACCGCCTCTTTTCCTTAAAGGCATTTAAGAAGCCGGGATTTTTCAGCTTCTATATTGGACTGAATTACTTTTATAAAGCCATATTTACCGGGATGATCTACAATATCTGAAGTAAGAAGGAATGGATTTTCGGGAGTGTTTGCACAACTGGTGTTGGCCATGGTCTTCAAAACCATCGGGGGGTTTGAACAAAGCTCCCAGTGGGTTCGATTCCCATACATTCCCGCTCTTTAATTTGCAATATCCTGCAAGGTTCAGCATCTTTAGGCATAACTCTTAATACAGTAACACTGGCCTAGTCCCCAAAACTCGGTCTTTAACTGGTACCGCTTTGGGGACACCTCCACCTACCTGATCTGTGGTTATTGTGTTGGTACCATCTTTTGTAAAACTTTCTCCTGTAGCATGCTCAAGTAGTTGTGCAATTCCCCGAACATCTTTTTGCTCATTAAATCGAAGATGTGCTGCAAGCCTAGCACTGCCTGTAGAAACCCAGTTGGATTTTCCAAGCTTTCCGAACATTTCCCTGATGTTTTCGGGTATTTTGAACTTTTTGTTGTTAATAACAGATTCAACCGCAGAGTATGATTCATCTCTTAAAGACTCCAGTTTTTCGTCCTTATATTTCCAATCAGAGTCTTTGGAATCCCTAGCAGGATCACCAAACTGCGAGTTCAATTTATTGGTTGCGTGCTGCTGTAATGCCTGAGGATTATTTAAAATATTCTCT
>JBEGQX010000254.1:0-11080 GCA_041180805.1 Planctomycetota bacterium | reverse complement strand
GGTCCAGGGGCATTCCAAGGTTCGCAATTTCTTGAACACCGGAAATCGGTCACAAATGATTTTAAGCTGAACTTGCGGGAACGCCTCACCGATCGCCTCAAGGCAGGGTTCAATCAGTTTCAGGGAGTTAAGAGTGCTGGAGGATCCAATCCATACCAGCTCAAATGCATTGGCTGTCGGGTGTTTTTGTCGGAAAGGGTAAGCTGTGGTTTCCACGCATGTGGGAATTGTGGCGATAGTGGCTTTTGTTGACGCCATTCGGGCATGATGAGCCAGAAAGCTGTTCCCGGCAACAATGGCATCTGCTGCTTTGCATATGGCCCGAAATCTTCTCAATCTGCCTGGGTCGTCGATCCCCTTGCTGCTGTAGGAATCTCTTAGGAAAACAGCATCATCAAAATCAAATACTACCTTGGATGCGGTTTTTCTAAGCAACCAGACCAGGCTGCTCGCGATCAGCTTGCGTTGGATAATAACAGTTTTGCCAGCAAGGCTTCTGATCAGTTTCAGCCGCGACCAAATGGAGGATGGCCAGGGAAAAAGAGATAGGTCGAAGCCGGCATTGGAAAGGGCATTTTGGAACGCGCTTAGGCGATAACGCGTGCAAACGTGATCCACTCCTTCGACGATTGCGAATATTTCCAAGTTGCCCTCCGTGGCAATCGTAGTTATTTTCCCCTTCTTCGGGAAAGCTCACTGCGAATTTCCCTGCGTGCCTGCGTTTTTTTGGCGGCTTCCCTTTTATCGTGCAGCTTTTTGCCCCGTCCCACGGCTATTTCAATTTTTGCCAATCCATCCTTGAAATACATCTTGGTGGGAACCAGTGTGAATCCCCTCTCGGATGCCTTGGTGGCGAACTTGTCGATTTCGTTTTTGTGCAGCAAAAGCTTTCTGGTGCGTTTCGGAACATGATTCAACTGGTTGCCTGAAGGGTGCATGGGAATTTCGCACTGATGAAGCCAAACCTCGCCACTATCCACCCTGCAAAATGCCCCCTCGAGTGTTGCCTGTCCATCACGCAGGCTTTTAACCTCGGTTCCCTTGAGGATCATGCCGCATTCCAGCCTGTCGGTAAGGTCATACTCGTGAGTAGCCTTTCGATTCAGGCAAATAATCTTAACATCATCCTTTTCGGAAGCTTTACCTTTGGCAGCCATTACATTTCCCTACGACTTAATTCAATCATCTTAACAAAGATGGAAAAAAGAGGGAACTCAGGTTGATTGAAAAACCTAGGTGCGGGCCGTGGGCATTTCATAGGTGCGACCACTGCCCGAAGAGTTTTTCTGGGAGATCGAAAGCTCGTAAAGCTTTTCCCCAACAGGGGTTGGGTATTTCCCGTTGATGCAGGCCTGACAAAGCTGGTTCGGTTTCATTCCAATACTTTTGCCGATAGCCTCAAAGGGAAGATATCTTAGGCTGTTGGCGCCCAGTTCCCTGGCCATTTCCGCCTGAACTTCGTTGGTGATGGGCCCACCCTTCAAAAACCGGGGTGCGAACAATTCCTTCACCGTGGACATATCGATTCCGTAGAAACACGGCGCGATAATGGGCGGGCAAGCCACACGAACATGAATTTCCTTTGCGCCGCCACGGTTTTTCATGTCGGCGATCAGGGCCTTCATGGTGGTGCTGCGCACGATAGTGTCTTCAATCAATAAAACCTTTTTGCCTTCTAGCACCTCGCGTAGCGGGGTGTATTTTAGCTGAACCCTTTCGGCGCGATTTTGCCCCTCGATAAAAGTTCGTCCGACATACCGATTTCTCATTAGCCCTTCCACTGCGGGAAGGCCAAGATCGTGGGCCATGGCATCTGCCGCTGCTTTTCCTGTGTCCGGCACAGGTACCACTACGGTATCCTTGTCGAAATCCACCAGTTCGATTTCCCTTTCCTGCTGGGCAAGGGCATGGCCCAATGCGGAACGGGTCAGGTATACGCTTCGGTCATCCAGGTTGCTCGCCACGTTTGCAAAGTAGATCCATTCAAAGAAGCAGTGGGCGGTATCGCGCTTCGGGGCGTAGCGTGCCTGACGAATCTTTCCATCCTGGATCACGATCATTTCACCGGGGGCCAGGGAACGGAATTCCTTGAAGCCCAAGTTTAATAGTGCCACGCTTTCGCTGGCGGCGGCAAACATGGGGCCATCCTGGGCGATCACCAGTGGACGAAACCCGTAAGGGTCACGCAAAACCACCATGTCCCCCATGGCATTCAAAAACACGATATTGAAGGCGCCATCGAACTTTGAGCAAAGTTTTGTGAACACATCCACAAGATCTGGCGGTTGATCCACATAATTGCTCAGCTCATGGCTGAGATAATGCATGATAACTTCGGTGTCTGTATCGCGGGTAAGGTGATAGTCGGTCTGGCTGAGTAGTTCCTCGCGAAGCTGGGTGTAGTTTGCCAACTGGCCGTTGAATGCAAAACTGAACCACTTCCACTTACAACCATGAAACCGTTCAAACGGCTGGGCGTAGCTTTTATCGTTGGCTCCGCAGGTGGCGTACCGGGTATGTCCAATTGCGGCACGGCCCGCAAATTCCTGCATCAGCGATTCGTACTTGGCCTGATGGCTTAGGCGGAAAGCCTCGATGACTGTTCCGATCTGTTTGTGAGTATCAATGATTTTTTGTCGCAAGGGCGCAAAACTGCTCATTCCCGCAGCAAGTTGACCTCGGTTCTGGAGGTCCAGCAACATTCTAGGCATAAGCCTTGAAACCTGCTCGGGGCCAGCAAGTGGCACCAATCTTGAAGTTGGAAGTTCTGGCAGGTGGTAAATGGCAGCTATGCCACACTCGTGCTGAAGTTCATCCATAAGGTGTTTTAAAGGCTTGCTTGCCTGTTCCTGTGCGGGTGATTTGTTGGTCCCTTGATCCACTATGATAAGTTACGGAACCGAACGCCTCAAAAGAAATCATGGAACAATTTTTTATAAGTGGGGGCTCCCAAATTGCCTATTTTGAAGATGACTCGTTTGGGAGATGGTTCTAGAAATATTCCAAGTGTGCTTTAACTCCGAATCATGAGCCTTTTCATATTAATAAAACTGTTATTTTTGCAACTTTGACCCCAAAAATGCTTCCAATATGGCCGATAGGATGGTACATATCAATAATCCCACCTTGTGAAACTATTCCTGTAAGAGGAATTTATCATGTTTCGAATCGATGCTGGAAAATCATCCCCTTACTGTGACGGAGTTCATCGCAGAAGTTTTCTGCAGCTAGGAATTGCCGGCATGGCTTCCGTTGGCCTTCCATCCCTATTTAAAGCCAAGGCTGCATCCGCAAAACTCAATCAACCCTCGAAGGATACCTCGGTCATTCTCATATGGCTGGATGGCGGGCCCGGGCACATGGATATGTACGATATGAAGCCTGAAGCCCCGGCAGAATACCGCGGGCTATGGAAGCCCATTCGTTCCAAGGTTAGCGGTTTCGATATGACCGAGTTGTACCCCAAGCAGGCAAAGATAACAGACAAGTTTTCCATGGTCCGTTCGCTGTACCACGATACCGGAGACCATTTTGCGGGCGGCCATCGTATGCTTACCACCAAGGATTTTGGTGTTAGCGGTGCCAATAACGCCCAGAAATTTCCCGGCATTGGTGCGATTGTGAATCGCGAACTCGGTTCCCGCAGGCCGGGGCTGCCCGGCTATGTTGCCCTGCCCTATGCATCCAGTATTGGCCTTAACCCCGGTTATTTTGGCGGCCACATGATTGGCGTGCAGAATGATCCATTCGCCACAGGCGGTGATCCGAACGCGGCTAATTTTCAGGTCAAAAATCTTGAATTCGTCAACGGGCTTAGTGTTGAAAGGCTTGATGACCGCAAAACTCTTAGCTCCTCTTTTGATACCATGAGACGCACTGTGGAGACTTCCAAGACCTTGGAAGCCATGGATAGATTCACTCAACAGGCATACGACTTTGTGAGTGGTGCCAACGCAAGAACTGCCTTTGATCTTTCCCGTGAAGATCCAAAGCTTCGTGATCGTTACGGCAGAAACACATGGGGACAATCGACTCTTCTTGCCCGTAAGCTGGTGGAAGCAGGTTCCACATTTGTAACGGTCCATCTTGGTGGTTGGGACCATCACTGGGATTTGAAGTCTGGTTACGAAAATTACCTTCCCAAGGTGGATTCTCTTGTTTCTTCGCTATTTACTGATTTGGATGAACGTGGATTGCTGGAAACAACATTGGTGGTTCTTTGCGGTGAGTTCAGCCGGACCCCCAAGATGAATGATGGTGGCAACGGTGGCCCTCCGGGAAGCAAAGGCACCCCCGGTCGCGATCATTGGGGTAACGCCATGTTCTGCCTTATGGGTGGTGGCGGTGTAAAAGGTGGCCAGATCGTTGGTTCCACGGACCGTCTGGGTACCAGGCCCGCAACCCGACCTGTCACACCCTCTAATATCCATTCCACGATTTACCATGTGCTTGGAATAGACCCCAAACTTCACTTGATCGATCCCTCTGGTCGACCGGTTCCCGTGCTGGAGGATCCGGAACCGATCCGTGAACTTCTTTAATGTTTACCCATGAAACACAAAAACCCCTCAGGGATGCACCTGAGGGGTTTTTTCTTGGAGTTAGGCTGATTAAACCAACTCGGAGATTGGTTCACCGCTTGCCAGAATTGGCATGGGCCTGCCCGAGTGGTCAATAAAGTTCGTGTTATAGTCGATCCCCAAGTGCTTGAACATGGTGGCCCAGAGGTCATTGGGAGAAAGTGGCCTGTCCTTGGGATGTTCACCCTTGGAATTGGTAGAGCCAACGATCTGGCCCATTTTCAATCCGCCACCAGAAACCAGAATGGACATCGCCTGTGGCCAGTGATCACGGCCCGGTTGCTTCACACCAGTCTGGGTGCCAACAGCATAGCTGATTTTCGGGGTTCGTCCGAACTCGCCTGTCACTATCAGAAGAACTTTTTTATCCAACCCACGGTCGTAAAGATCATCGATAAGCGCGGTGATGGCTTGATCGTACATCGGGAAACGCCACTTGGCATCATCAAAGATGTGGCCGTTGACAGCATGCGAATCCCAATTATAAAGCACGCCCTTGGGCCATTGCTTTCCGGGAGCGTTTGGGCTTTCCAGAACCATGGTCACAAAGCTGGAGCCCGCTTCGATCAATCTTCTTGCAAGCAGGCAGCGCTGGCCATAAGCGTGCATGCCGTAGCGTTCACGCACAGTTTCAGGTTCCCTTCCCAGATCAAAGGCGATTTGTGGGGCATCATCGGTGAGAAGGCCCATGGCGCGCTGGCGCAGTTTTGAATTTTCCCGCGAGGCTGGCGAAGTATCCAAATTGTCTAGCAGGCTGATTCGGTCTTTGAGTACGGGAAGTTTTTCAGGATTGATGGAGAGGTTCTGCACCTTGAAGTCTGGCTTGCTGGGGTCTCCGGGCACCATGAATGGATGCGAAGATCGATCCAGATAGGCTGATCCGAAGCTGAATGTGTCAATTCCCTGCCGACCGTTATCCATGCCGGCGATATAGTTGGGAACCCTGGAAATAAGTTCCTCACGCATCTTGGCGACCATGGAACCTACCATGGGATGATCGTTGACAAACCCAACTGGTGACATCGGGTCGCGTCCGGTAAGGAACTTTTTGTGCCCTCCGCCATGGTCTGAAAAGGTGTGGGCAACCGAGCGGATCAGGCTGAACTTGTGAGCGGTCTTGGCATGAAGAGGCAAAAGTTCACAAACATCCATGCCGGGAACCGTGGTATGAATGGGCTTGAAATCCCCGCGGTATTCAATTGGGGCATCAGGCTTCATATCGTAGGTTTCCATGTGCGGTGGGCCGCCGGGAAGCCAAATGAATATTACTTGAGTATCCGGAAAAGCTTTGCCCGCGCTTTTGGTATTGGCACGAACCGAATCCAAATTACCAAGCATCAGACTGCCCAGGCCACTAAGGCCAAGCTTCATGAAATTTCTTCTGGACTGCGGACCTGGGCAAAAGTTTGGGACTTTCATGACTGTAATCCCCGCAAGGAATTTGGGGTTGGGTATGATCTTTTAATACTTTAAATCGTCAAAAAAGCCCTGTCAAACCAAGAAATTTCATTTCAAAGTCAAAGTAGGTCCTTTTATACATCATCTAACCGCAAAATAAGGGCTATTCAAATGGAAAGTCAGGGATAGGTTGCAAAGCTTGAGCCATAAGATCAAAATCAAGTATCAATTGCTTGATGAGGTGCGTAATGCCATTGAAGATTCCAAAAAGTGCTGGTGGTTGGAGGGCGATTTTTTACAGCCTGCGCATGGCCAACAAAGTGGGCTGGTTGCAGCTTTGGAAAGCCATGACCACCAAAAACGCCTGCAAGACTTGCGCATTGGGAATGGGTGGCCAAGCCGGTGGTATGGTGAATGAAGCCGGGCATTGGCCGGAAGTGTGCAAAAAATCCTTTCAGGCCATGGTTGCGGATATGCAGAAAGGGATCACGCCGGAATTCTTTTCCACCTACTCCATTGCCCAGTTGAAAACTCTTAGCCCCAGGGAACTGGAATGGTGTGGCAGGTTGGTTTCGCCCATCTACGCGGGCCCAAACGATACGCATTACAGGGTGGTGGACTGGGAATTCGCGCTGGAGCGCATTGTGCGGCATATGAAAGATATTCAGCCCAACCAGCATTTCTTTTACGCTTCTGGAAGATCCTCGAATGAGGCGGGGTTCCTGTTTCAGCTTCTTGCAAGGCTTTACGGTACCAATTATGTCAATAACTGTTCCTACTATTGTCATCAGGCAAGTGGGGCGGGTTTGACTAAATCGCTTGGCAGCGGTACAGCAACCATCGATTTGGAAGACTTGGACCAATGCGATCTCTTCTTTCTCATTGGTGGAAACCCCGCTTCCAATCATCCGCGGCTAATGCGAACGCTCATGCAGATTCGCAGGCGTGGGGGCACGGTGATAGTGATCAACCCAGTTCGTGAATTGGGATTGGTGAATTTTAGCGTACCCAGTGACATTCGAAGCCTGTTTTTTGGAACCAAAATCGCCAGCCAGTATGTGCAACCTCACATTGGTGGAGACCTGGCCCTGCTCTATGGCATTAGCAAGTGGATTTTGCAAAACAACCACCAGGACACGCTTTTTATCAATCAGGCCACTGAGGGCTTTGACGATTTTTGCCAGATGCTGGATGCAATGTCTTGGGATGAAATAGTGCGGCTTTCGGGTGTTACTCTTCAGGAAATTGAAAAAATTGGCATTACCTATGCCAATGCAAAAAAGGTCGCCTTCGGTTGGACCATGGGGATTACCCATCACTTGAATGGAACCAGTAATGTACGGGCAATCGTCAATCTGGCATTGCTTCGGGGCATGGTGGGCAGACCGGGCTGCGGAATGTTGCCAATCCGGGGGCATTCTAATGTGCAGGGTGTTGGCTCCATGGGAGTGGTGCCGAACTTGAAGGAAAATTTCCTGAACAACCTCGAGACGGTGCTGGGGGTTCAACTCCCCAAAACTCCGGGTATGGATACGATGGCTTGCATGGAAGCCGCCAACGAGGGATCCATGAAGGCGGCGCTTTGCCTGGGCGGAAATCTTCTGGGCAGCAACCCGGATACTCAATTTGCTTCCGAGGCATTGGGCAGGCTGAACTTGGTAACTTACATGAATACCACCCTTAATACCGGGCATGCCTGGGGGCTTGGCCGGGAAACCCTGGTACTTCCAGTGCTGGCCAGGGATGAGGAACCCCAAATTACCACGCAGGAGTCCATGTTCAATTTTGTGCGTGTGAGCGATGGTGGGCCATCTCGCTTTGCGGGGCCCAAAAGTGAAGTGGAAGTTCTTGCGACTTTGGGCAGCAGGGTTTTAGGGGACAACGGACCGGTTGACTGGCGAAGCCTTCGAATGCACACAACTATTCGCGAAATGGTTGCCCGGATTGTGCCCGGTTACGAGAACATGGCAATTGTGAATCAGAAGAAGAAAGAGTTTTCCGTTCAGGGCAGAATCTTTCATGATCCGGTATTCCCAACTCCAACAGGCAGGGCCCATTTCTCCAAAGACAGGGTGGAACCTGAGGTTGAACTACCGGCAGGCCAACTAAGGTTGATGACAGTACGCAGCGAGGGGCAGTTTAATACCGTGGTCTATGAAGAGCAGGACCTTTACCGGGGCCAGGAGCGCCGGGATGTGATTTTGATGAATTCCGCGGATATCAGCAAGTTGGGTCTCAAGGAAGATGAGGAAGTTACGGTCGCAAGCGAAATAGGCCAGATGGGGCCGGTGCGGGTGCGATCTTTCGATGTGCGCGCAGGCAATGCCCTGATGTATTTTCCAGAGGCGAATATTCTTGTGGGCCGGAAAATCGATCCCGCCTCAAGAACCCCTTCCTTCAAAAATGTGCGTGTGAAAGTGTCACGGTTCGCGGCCAAGGAGGGGGCCCTGCCCTTACCCATCGCCTGAGTTATTGCCGTGAACGGGGTCGTAGTTCGTTGCCGGCTATCAAAACCCCGAAGGTGCTTTCCTGGTGATGATAGGCAAGTTCAACGGATTGAAACCCTGCCTCCCGTGCCATGGCAACATAAGTTTGTGCCTCTTCGGGAAAATCCGCCTTCTGCATGTGAGCATGTGCGGTCTCGCAGGATTTCTGACATTTGCCCTGCGAGCGTCTTTCCATGTAAGGGTAGCACTGGGCAAGCCATTCGCTTCTTCCCTGCCCATTGAAACGAATGATATCGATGACCGCCAGAAATCCGCCTGGTTTTAAGCGCTTTCTTGCAAGCTCAAAAAAATGCTGCTTCTCTGCGGTTTCAAGGTGGTGAAGGGAAAAGCTGATGAGGATCAAATCATATGTATCTTCCGACTTTTGAAGGTGTTCGACAAAATCCTGTTCCAGCAAAACAAAAGGCGTCACCGTTGCCTTAAGGTTTTTTTCTGCGAGGGTTAGCACTGCCTTGGCAATATCCACACCGACATATTTAACAGCAGAAAGCTGTTTTAATAATTTGCTTGAAGGGTCGGAATCACCACAGGCAAGATCCAGCATGGAATAATCTTTGGGTAGATATGCCAAGATCTTTTCCTGGAGAACAGCAAATAAATCTTTGTGGTGCATCAAGTCGTTTTCAATGAAGTCGCGATAGACTTTCCATTGTTCGTCAAAAAACATGCCTACCATTTCGGCGGATTTTGCAGATGCCATGATGATTCTCCATGAAGGAGATATTCTATGTTTTTTTTGGGGTGTTTCGCCGTCACTCAGAAAGTTTGCATAAATGAGCGTATCATTTATTTATCATATTTAAAAAACAAGTGAAAATAATGTTGTGTAAAGAAATCGGCTTGTTTAGATTCCATGAAGATGCTTGTTGTGCAGGCTGGGAATGCCACTCCAAAACAGGTTTGGCCCGGCAGGCAAAATACACATCTGGTGTGACATTAGCCGTTCTGCGCGGCGAACTTTTATTTATTTTCAGGAGGTTCTTATGTTAAGGAAGTGGATGAAAGGTAGATCAGGTTTTACCCTGATCGAGTTGTTGGTGGTGATTGCGATCATCGCCATTTTGATTGGTTTGTTGTTGCCAGCGGTACAAAAGGTGCGTGAAGCCGCTGCAAGATCCACCTGCACGAACCAACTCAAGCAACTTGGCTTGGCCGTTGGAAATTTCGACAGCACTTACATGGCTTTTCCCGGCCTAAGCACCCAGTACATGGCGGCTCCTCCAGCAGGTGCCACAAATAATGACACCAACAAGGCAAGTATTTTTCACAAGCTTCTGCCCTATATTGAGCAGGAAGCTTTGATGAAGAATATTGAATCGAACATCCCTGCGGCTAATGCTGGCCAAACTTGGATGTCGACTCTTGGCGGGGCGAATTTCCGTGCACAGGCAGTCAAGATATTTCAGTGTCCTTCTGATACCACCATTTCCAATGGTCAAATTACCATTGCTGCCGCCATTGCGGGCGTAGCGGCAAACTCCCCCTGGGGCGCAACAAGCTATTCGCCCAACTCCGAAGTTTTTGGTAATAGCCAGCAGACTATTGGTGGTGCTGCAGCATCTAATGCAAATTCCAAATTGGTATCCACTTATAGTATGGGTGGTTTATCCAACCGTGACGGTACTTCCAACACTATCGCTTTTGTGGAACAGATGGCTAGTTGCGGTGCAAGTTCCGCAGCAGGTGGTAATGCCTGGGCGCTTCCCATTTATGGGGTTAACGGTTCGGTGGCTGGCGTTAATGCTCCGGTGATTTATGGTGCTGCCTATCCACAGGTTTTGGCTAATGGTGTCATTGGGGCCATGCCTGCAACGGCACCCACCGCTTCCAGCGCAACGGTGACAATTGCTGGGACCGGTAGACAATCTATCAGCGTAACGGGACAGGCAAGCAGGTATATTCATCCTTTTCCCAATCTCACTCAGACCCAATGTGTTAGAACGGCAGGCACGGGTGGTATCGCTACCCCGCTCCATACTGGAAGCATGCCAGTGGCGATGGGTGACGGTTCTGTGAAGAGTATCTCTTCCGGTATCAGTATTACCACTTGGGCTTGGTTGATTCGCCCTGACGATGGTCAGGTGATTGGCTCAGATTTTTAATTTGATTGTTTGAGGTCATGAGTCGAGCTGTCATTTAAAAGTGGCGGCTCGAGTTATGGCTTTGGGAGTATTTGAGAACTATGAGGCTCTCATATTTTTATCATATTTAAAAAACAAGTGAAATTAATGTTGTGTAAAGAAATCAGCTTGTTTAGATTCCATGAAGATGCTTGTTGTGCAGGCTAGGAATGCCACTCCAAAACAGGTTTGGCCCGGCAGGCAAAATACACATCTGGTGTGACATTAGCCGTTCTACGCGGCGGAATTTTTTTTTACTTTAAGGGAGGCTCTCATGTTTTCTCGCTTTTTGAAGCAGAAAAAATCAGGTTTTACCCTGATTGAGTTGTTGGTGGTGATTGCGATCATCGCCATTTTGATTGGTTTGTTGCTGCCAGCAGTACAGAAGGTGCGTGAGGCAGCTGCAAGGTCAACATGTACCAACCAGCTCAAGCAGCTTGGTTTGGCTGTTGGGAATTTCGACAGCACCTACATG
>JBEGQX010000253.1:0-8646 GCA_041180805.1 Planctomycetota bacterium | reverse complement strand
ATCAGCTAATCCGCCTGAAAAAAGTGGGCAATCAACCTCCGCGATTTTTGGATTTTGATTCCAATGTACCATGATTTCTGTTCCAGATGATCTGGACTGAATGCTGCACTGGTTTAAAACCTTTACCCAAAAATCCTTGGAATATGCGCATCCAAAATTTGCATGGCTTGATGGCCCAAACAGATGAACTATTTTGGAGGCTAACTTTTGCAATTCATCGGAAAACAAATCTGGATACATCGCGGCAAATGAAACCCAAGCATCTCCAAGCCATGCGGTTTCCAGAAACCCATCTGGATGCGTGATACCTTCCATCTGAACCCAGCCTTCTTCAATACTTGCTGCCGCATCCGGTGTCAGAACACTTTTTAAAACGTTTTGCCTGGTATGTATCTTGGATAACTGGTCCAAATTTGAATTCACAAAAAACTCGGACTCCAAATAAGCCTGGTTGCTGTTATCCTGAAAGTTAGGGCTAGCCTCGTATGCCTCGGCAAGCTGTGGGTAACCAAATTCACGAATTGTCCTGGAAATTGAGGCCGCCGCTAAATCCTGAGATAAAGTGGCACCTGGATTTTCGTTAGCTAGAAGCAATGAAACCCCATCAGCCAACTCTCTGGCCAGAAAAGCATCTGGCTTACCCATCTTAACAGTTGCTTGATATAGGTCTCTGCTAATCTCTGAAATATGGAAAGGCTTGATTCTTCCGTTGGATTTTAAAATCCACGACGGAAGAGGTGGTGAATCGGGATGTATCATGATTTTATGCTAGGGTTCAGGAAGAATAGGGTAAAGAAGCAATCCTGAATTTGCCTGAACTTGACATATTTCATCAGGTTAAGCGAAACTGCCTTTTTAATATTTTGTGGCATAACTGATTGGGGTCAGGCACATGGAAGTGCATGAAACCGTTCTTGGGAAGACCCGTTTAACTTTGGTAATTCCTGCTTTTCAGGAATCCGCCGGAATAGCGGAAGTCATTGAAGAATCCGAATCTGCCTTGGAAAAAATCGGGCTATTGGACTTCGAAATCCTCATAGTTGACGATGGAAGTACCGATTCCACTTTTCAAGTAGCATCAAAGACCGCCCAGAAATTTTCCCATACCAGGGTAATCAAACTTCCCAAAAATTGTGGATACGGGAAGGCTTTACGAACAGGTTTCGAGGCAGCAAGATTTGAAAAAGTTGCCTTTACCGATGCGGATAATCAATTTTTTCTGGAGGATCTGATTCCGCTTATTCATGCGAGCCAGAGGGCTGATATAGCGGCAGGCTATCGCTTCGATAGGCAGGATCCCAAGTTAAGAATTTTCCTATCCAGGGGTTACAACCATTTGGTCCATTCCCTGATGCAAACACAGGTCAGGGATTGTGATTGTGCTTTAAAGGTATTTAACAGGGAAAAGCTTTTAGGAATTCTTCCTGAAAGCTCGAATTTCTTTGTAAATACCGAGATGTTCCACCGCGCCGCCAGAAACAATTTAACCATTGAGGAAGTTCCTGTTCGCCACAGGAAGAGAAACGCAGGGGAAAGCAAAGTCGGGTTTATGGAAGTCCCCAAAACCCTGCGCTCACTAATTCCATACTGGTGGAGCCAGCATTTTTTCAGAGCAGAATCCACATGCGAAGCCAAAGAGAAAAATGGCTCTTACCATCGGGTAAGCTACTTTGCAACACTGGCATTGCTGATGATTTTTACTGCGGTCTTGTTTGGCACCAGAATGCGCACGCCACTTCTGGAACCTCAGGAAGCACGGTATGCGGAAGTCCCCCGAGAAATGCTTCTTGCTGAAGAATGGGTCGTACCCCTCCTGCATGGAAAGCCCTACCTTGACAAACCGCCCCTGAGCTATTGGGCAGTCATGTTTGCCTATCAAATCGCAGGGATTAAGGATGAAAGCGCGCGACTGATACCACTGGCATGCGGGCTAGGATGTGTCCTGGCATTGGCCTATTGGGGCTGGGCTTGTAATTCTGCATGGCAGGGTTTGATTGGCGGCTTGGTGTTATGCTTGTGCAACCGGTTTGTTTACATGGGAAGAATGGTAGCCCCAGACAGCTTGCTTACCCTTTGGGTAACATGGGGCCTGTGTTGTGGGTATCTTGCCTGCCAGGGAAGCAGATTTCGGCCTGGTTATTGGCTAATGTCAGGTTTTTTTGCAGGCTTGGGGCTTTTGACCAAAGGACCTGTCAGCCTGGTAATTATTTATTTACCTCTTTGCACATGGTGCCTGCTGGAACCAAGAATTAAAAAGCCAACCATTACTGCTTGGTTCGTGACGCTTACAACTGCGGTGAGTATTTTTATGCCGTGGTTTGTTTTGATAATGCAGGAGCAACCAGATTTCCTAAACCATTTCTTCTGGGGCCAAAATCTTCAACGATTTGTCGCCCCCATCGACCATGAGCAACCATTCTGGTTTTACCTGCCACAGCTTTTCGTGGGTACTTTACCTTGGGGCCTGGTAATTCCAGCATTAATAATCACTGGCATGCGACCGGCATCCAAACAAAAAACCGGGGTTCTGGGCGGGTTTACCATGCTCGCCGCAACCATAAGCCTAATATTCTTTTCCATAGGAATTAGTAAACGCCCTATTTATCTTTTGCCGGTGCTTCCGCCGTTAGCTTTAGGTTTAGGGTGCTGGATATGGTCCAGTATCCAACCAATTTCCAAGACTACCCCCCTAACAACCTTGTTTAAAAGTTCACATAAACGAATATTTGACGGGATCGGCCTTATGTTCAGCATCGGACTGATTCTTGCCAGTATTGCTTTTGCAAGAGGAATGATGAAACCGGCCGTAGCCATTCCTTCTGTCATGATTATGTCAACCGCTTTAGGTTGCTGGATTATTCTCAAGGCAAGTGACCCTTCCAAGAAGGCATCATTGGCATTGGGAGCATTCATCCTGTTTTTCATGATGTGGGGTGGAATTAGGGAAATCCTTCCTTCTTATAACAATTCCTTTTCCATAAGAGGCCATTTGAGGGAATATCTGAAGGCTGAAAAGAAAATGCCTGAAATTGTCGTTTGCTACCCTCATGCTTGGGACAGCGTGCCTTTTTATCTTCCTAATTCTAAAGTCTTGTCCTTTCATACAGCCCAAAAGCAGGAAATGTACGATTTTCTGAATTTGAATTCGGAATCTCTGGTCTTGGTAAAGACTGGCAGATTCGCCAAGGAACTCATGGAAGAATTGCCTGTAAATCTGGAATTCAAACCAAATTCACTTCCAGGATCCGTGACCATTGGCTGGGTTCGACGAAAAACCCAGGAACCGCTTCTAAGTCAAATATCCGAATAAGTTCCACTCTCTGTATTGACCGGAAGTATATGTCCCCCCTAGACTTGCCTATAATTCCCTAGTCCGTCTTGGGAGCTTGGTTAGTATTCAGGAGAGGCGTAATGCCTGCGAAAACAAGTTTATTGGATCAAATCATAGAATTCTTTGCGGCTATTCCAGAGCAATTTGGAAAGTTATTGTTAAGCCTTTTTGGCTCCAGCAACGAACGCTATGTAAGAAATCTCGGTTTTGTCCGTGGCAACAAGACGGATAGTGTTCCAAAGGTTATTCCCGGTTCGCTACTTGCGCAAATCAATGAATTTGAACCTGAAATGCGGGCACTTTCCGATGAGGAATTAAGCCAGACATCCACCAGGCTTCGGGCTCGCCTTGCAGAAGGTGAACCATTAGAAAGCCTTCTGCCTATTGCATTTGCTGCCACACGCGAAGCGGGCAGGCGCACCAAAAACATGCGGCATTTTGATGTACAAATGCTGGGTGGAATTGTTCTTCACCGTGGAAACATTGCGGAAATGGTTACCGGTGAAGGAAAGACTCTAGTGGCAACTTTGCCCGCCGTTCTTAACGCCTTGGAGGGAAAAGGCGTTCATGTAATTACGGTAAACGATTATCTCGCCCGACGCGACTGCGAGTGGATGCTTCCGATATATCGCGCTCTTGGTCTGTCCGCTGGATATATACAAAGCGACATGGATCCGGAACTTCGCAGAAAAGCCTATGAATGCGATATCACCTATGGCACCAACAGCGAGTTTGGGTTCGATTACCTGCGTGACAACATGAAGCCTGCCCGTTGGGGCGACCCGCATTATGAAACCCAAGGTCAGCAGTGCCAGCGTGGTTTGCATTTCAGCATTATTGATGAAGTGGACAATATTCTTATCGACGAAGCGCGAACGCCGCTGATCATCTCCGGCCAGGCGTTCACCGATTTGAAACGCTATGCAAAGGCCAACGAAATTGCGGTAAAGCTTGCCGAACTGCAAAAACAGGAAAGCAGCCAGACTGGCGAGCATTCCCATTTCAACGGCCCCTATTTCGAAGTAAAGGAAAAGGAACATACCTGCCATCTGACCGATGCGGGCATCCGCAAGGCGGAAGAACTTGCCGAGGTGGAAAGTTTTTACACCGCAGGCAACATGGAGTGGCCTCATCTCATCGATAACAGCCTGAAAGCGCACCACCTTTACAAAAAGGACAAGCAATACGCTGTCATGCGCCACCCCGAGACAAACGAGATGAGCGTGATCATCATTGATGAATTCACTGGTCGTCTCATGGTTGGCAGGCAATGGTCGGATGGTTTGCATCAGGCGGTCGAGGCGAAGCATTCGCGTGATGGAGTCAAGATCAAGGAAGAAACCCAGACCCTTGCAACCATCACCCTTCAGAATTTCTTCAAGCTTTACAAGAAAATCTGCGGTATGACCGGAACGGCAATGACCGAGGCGGATGAGTTCTGGAAGATTTACCACCTTGAAGTGATAGCAATCCCCACCAACCGCCCCCTTTCAAGAATCAATCACCCGGATGTTGTATTCCGCAGCGAAAAAGAAAAGTGGAAGGCGGTTGAGGAAGAACTTCTGGATGTCCACAAGTCTGGCAGACCAATTCTTATTGGCACAACTGACGTTGATAAATCGATCCGGCTAAGCGAGATGTTGCGCAGGCGTGGCATAAACCATGAGCTTCTGAACGCCCTTCCCGAGCACGCCGCCAGAGAATCTGAAATCGTCGCACAGGCAGGCCGAATTGGGGCCGTTACGATTGCCACCAACATGGCCGGCCGTGGTACTGATATTATTCTGGGCGGGAACCCGGAAACCATGGCTTGGGCAAAGCTAAAAAACAAGTATTCGTCCCGCCTTGATGTACCAGAGGATGAATGGAAAAACCTAGTCGACGAGATTGAGTCCAAAGAAAAAATGAAGGAAGAGGGCAAGAAAGTCCAAAGTATGGGTGGCTTGCACATCATTGGCACCGAAAGGCATGATTCACGAAGAATTGATAATCAGCTTCGTGGTCGCGCTGGGCGTCAGGGAGACCCTGGTTCCAGCAGGTTTTACCTTTCATTGCAAGACGACCTGATGCGTATCTTCATGGGGGAATGGGTTGCAGGAGTGCTAACCCGCCTTGGCATGGAGGAAGGCCAGGCCATCGAAAGTAGAATGGTCACCCGCCAGATTGAAAAAGCGCAGAAAAAAGTTGAGGAACGACATTTCGAAAGCAGAAAGCATCTTCTGGAATACGACGAGGTCATGGATACTCAACGGAAGCGGGTCTATGGTTATCGTCAGGAAATCCTGAACGATACCAACTGCAAATTACGCGTTCTGGATATGCTTCAGCATCAAATAGATAGCTCCTGCGAACGATTTTTGGACCGAAAGTATGGCTCGGCCAGCTTCGCACAATTTTCATCTAACAAACTTGGCCTGGAGTTCCAAAGTTCCGACTTTGAAAGATCCAGCTTTGAAGAAGCTGATCAATTCGCCAAGAACAAGGCCGCTGGCATTATCTTCACCCAACTTCAGGATTTTGTTGAAGAAAACCTCGGGTCTGAAGATGAATCCGAATGGAACTGGCAGGCTTTCACCAATCAGGTCAACAAGCGTTGGGGCCTTAACAAGTCTGAAAGCGAGCTAAAACGAATCGGCAAGGATGACATGGTGGAATACCTTGCCAAAGCCGCCGAAGAATCTGTGGATAAAACCGACCTTTCCGATGGGGCGCCACTGCTAAACCCCAACTGGGGTACATTGGCTTTAATCGACTGGATGAGGCTGAAGTTCCAGATTGAGGTACCTGAGGAAAAAATCCACAACAAACCTGCCGAGGAAGTGGCCGAACACCTGCTGGCACTGGTGGAAGAACTATACCATCAGAAAGAAATCAGCTTCCCCGTGGCGGCAGGCATGGCGCGTTTCATGAGCGACAACAATCGCTCTCAACCTGGCGGTCCCCGTTACAACCGCGAAGGTTTATTCGGCTGGGCCCAGATTCGATTCCCCCAGTTTGAGGATCATTTGCCCGAAGAAACCTTTAGAACCGCCTCCAGGCAGGCTCTGCAAGAACTTCTTTTGTCCATCAGCGCCAAGGCAATGCCACAGGCAAGACAAAACAAGGCGGACGAAATAATTGAACAGGCGTTTAACGGCACGCAAACCGCGGAACTTGAAGATGCCCGGGAAATGGCTGAAGCATGCCTTCAGGAATTAGGTCTTAAGATTCGGCAGGAATTGCTGGTGGGGGCAACCAAGGAACAGGCCAGACAGGTGCTTTGGAATGCTTTTGATGATCGTTACAGGCCAGAAATGCGAACCATGGAACGCGGCCTATTACTTGCCCAGCTTGATTCTGCCTGGAAGAACCACCTCTACACCATGGATCATCTGAGATCCACTGTAGGCCTCCGGGGATACGCGCAGGAAGATCCCAAAACAGTTTACAAACGCGAAGGTATGAAGGAATTCGAATCCATGTGGGAAGGAGTCGAGGAGAGGGTTACCGAAATTGTATTCCGCATGGAGGAAGCAGAGGAAGTTCAAGACACTGTGTGGGTAATCGGATCAGCCATTCACGAATCCGCCCCAAGATTGGAAGCCCCGGCAGAACAGCAGGTAAGCACGAACCAATCCGGCCAGGAAGTCAAAGTGGAGACCATTCGCAACCGTGGGGAACGTGTTGGAAGAAATGATCCCTGCCCATGTGGAAGTGGCAAGAAATACAAGAATTGCTGCATGAAATCTTCGGCGGTTTAAGCATTGTATGGGAAGGATTCCCATGACTTGGATTCTAAATTTTCTGTATTTGCTGACCGGCATCATCGCTTCTCCCTTCCTGTACATTCACTACAGAAAGAGAGGCAAATCTTTTAAGTTGTTACGCCAGAGGTTCTGCGGGGTTGGGCCACTTAATTTTGAACTTAATCATCAGGCCAAAACCGTATGGCTACATGGTGTAAGTGTTGGGGAAATCCACCTTTTACGGCAGGTGGTTTCAGCATTAAAAAGTAAGTTTCCAACAGCACAAGTCGTGGTATCTGCTTCCACTGAAGGCGGTTTGGCAGAGGCAAATAAAGCTTTTCCAGAATTAAATGTGATTCCATTCCCCCTCGATTTTTCATGGGCAGTAAAAAGATCTCTGGCGGCCATTAAGCCAGATCTAATGGTTCTTGCAGAAAGTGAACTCTGGCCTAACTTCCTTACAATCACCCAAAATGTCAGGGTTCCGGTAATTATTGTGAATGCAAGAATGAGTCCTAAAACACAGGCCAGATACAAACGCTTTTCCCTGCTTGCAAGATGGCTGTTCGGAAAGATTTCCGCATTTGGAGTTCAATCTCCATCCATGGGAGCCTTTTTGGAAAAAATAGGCATCCAACAAGACAGGGTTTTTGTTACAGGTTCGGTAAAGTTTGACGGGGTCTGCAATTCAAAGGTCGATTCCAAGGTGCAAGCATTTGGAAAACTTTTTGGACTGAAAGAAAATGACGTCGTTTGGGTTGCTGGCAGCACTCAGGCCCCCGAGGAGAGCTACCTTTTGCAATCTTTCCAAGAGGTCAAGCAAAACCATAAAAACCTCAAGCTGTTGCTGGCGCCCAGACAGCCATCACTTTTTGATGCCGCAGCCGGGCTTTTGGAACAATCCGGGTTATCTTTTGTCAGGAGAACCCAGATTAAGGATTCTCTAGATCTTTGTCCGGATGTGATCCTTTTGGACAGTTTGGGCGAACTTCGTCATGTTTGGGGTTTGGCTGACTTTGGATTTGTAGGTGGTAGCCTTGATGGACAACGAGGCGGTCAAAATATGATTGAGCCCTCCGCATATGGAGCCCCGGTATTCTTTGGCCCCTACATATGGAATTTCAAAGACATAGCCAGAGAATTAGTGGAAGCTGGGGGTGCAGTCATGATTTCATCCCCGCAAGAAATAACGCCGTTAGTTGCAAAATTTGCGTCAGATATTTCCCTAAGGAACCGTATGGGAGAAAGCGCAAAAGCCTACGTGGAAAGCCAACAGGGAGCAACTTCCAAGACTTTGGATATCCTTGCCTTGTTCCTGAACGACCAATTCAGGTCCAAGGCAGCTTAGAAAAGGCAAATCATTTGAGTCAGCGTTCTTACGAAGCCTGGTCGAACGGTTTATTCATTCCACAGGAAAGCCTTGGTGTGACCGTTCATGATGCAGGCTTTGTCATGGGTGTGACTGTCACTGATATGCTTAGGACATTTCGCCACACCCCTGCTTGTGTTGAACAACATGTAAAAAGGTTCATCACCAACTGTAACACATGTAGAATTCCCCTTAAATTTGGAGAAACCGAGATTGCGAAG
>JBEGQX010000252.1:0-5818 GCA_041180805.1 Planctomycetota bacterium | reverse complement strand
CCTCAATTAGGACCGTAGTGCTTCCTTATCAAGGCACCGAATGAGATACACCGTTATCCTTTGCACCAAAACCAAGAATGAAGGGTACAGCCGATTTTGCCCATACGGCAGCCTTGGGATAACTTCCCGCCCCGTCCCCAAATGCCTGCCTGAGCATGTCTGTATCAATGATTCCCGGGTTCAGGGGAATAGCCGCCATTCCGGCCGGTAATTCCTGTGCCAAAGCTTTTGTTAAACCTTCAATGGCGTACTTACTGGCACAATATGGGGCAACGTCCGCGGATGTTGACCTTCCCCAGGCGGAACTCAGGTTTACAATCACCCCCGCTTTTCGCTCCACCATGGCAGGCAAAAAACCTCTTAGCACATTCGCAACACCCACAATGTTTACTTGCATCATGTGGTTGAAATCTTTTTCAGTAATCTCCCAAAGTTTTGCAGGCACATTAATCACAGCGGCATTATTAATAAGAACATCCGGCGCTCCACTGCCCAGGATCTTTTTTACCCAAGCATCCACCGATGAACTTTTGGTGACATCCACCACTTCAAAGTGATGGGAAGGATATTTAGCCTTCAGTTCATCGACCAATTTGCTGGAAGTTCCGCAACCATAAATCTGATGCCCCAAGGGAATCATTCCATCCACCAGCGCACGACCAAGACCCCGAGTTGCCCCGGTAATCACTATCCTTCTGGTTTTTTGTGCCATCACTAACCTCTTGATGCCAGTTAGAACCAACGCGACTTTTCAACCACATTTATCAACGGCTGCCCTGCAAGAAACCTTTTCAGGTTCTCCTCTATAATCGCAAAATGCCTTTGGGCAATGGGTGGAGCATACCCTGCCACATGCGGGGTCAAAAGAACTTTTTCCCCCATCTGCCAAAGAGGGCTGGCAGGGTCCAGTGGTTCTTTTTCATAAACATCCAGCCCTGCTCCCCTGATCCAGCCTAGGTTCAAAGCTTCCACCAAGTCTGCCAAAACCACTATGGCCCCCCTGCCGATATTGATCAGAACACTATTCTTCCTCATCTTTTGAAACAACTTTTTGTTGAACATACCCTGGGTAAGCGGAGTATGAGGCGCTGCAATTACCAGATAATCACACAAACCAAGGAATTCATCCAACCTGTCCATTCCCCATGGGTCGGGAACACCAGCGCAAGGATTTTGGAGGAATGGATCCAACCCAAGAACCTTCATACCAAATGCATGCCCTCGCCTTGCTATTTCACCCCCAATCCCGCCCAGTCCAAAAACTCCTAGTGTCTTTTCGGACAACACTTCATGCTGCAGATCAATGGCATTGGTAACCCCCGGACCAGCGGAAAAATCAACCCGGCCATGCTCTCCACCCAACGGGGACCATTTTCCCATACTTTGTGCCAGGACATAATGCGCTATTCTTCTGCTAAAAGTAAGAATCATGGCAAAAGTATGATCAGCCACGGCATCCGAGAATATTCCCCTCATGTTTGTTAATTCGCATGGGTGGCTGACTAATTCTGGGAATACATAATGCTCCAGGCTTACCGTCATGGACTGAACCCATTTCAGCCGTTTTGCCTTTCCAAGTAGTTCAGGGGTGATTTTCCCCAGAAAGGCATCAACCTCTGGCATAATAGCGGCAGCCTGTTCCAAGGTGTTAGCGTTAATGATTTTTGAATTGCCAGCAATACAGGCAAGCTTATCCACCCGCGCCGATTCCATGGCGGGAAAAACCAGAATATTCATCCGGTCAACTTTCAACCCGCCTTGCGAAGAGGATGATTTGCCAGGCCGGTTTCAAACACCAGCAATTCGGGCAAATCCTGAACCGCCATCTCCGCCTTTTGGCGAGATGGGGATTTTACCATGATTCGAATCATGAAGTAATAATGAACCAAGCTGCCAAGAATGACCATGCAATGAAAAAACTCATGGGGCCCCAGGATTCCCTCCAATAACACAGGCTTGCCTGCAAGGTTTAAACCTGCACCTGTTGTATAAATCACCCCTCCAAGCCAGACCGGGACAACCTTTCGTGTGGATAGTTTCCTAACAAGCTGAAAATAAGTCAGAATTCCCAGCCAGCCCAACAGTACATACATGGTGGTTCGGGTGTACAGGGGCATGGGTTCCCCACTAACACGCATGGCGATGCCAGTAAGTGCCAAACCCCAAACCGAACTAAGAAAAGCCCAACGCCAGCGACCTTCCAGATAAACGAGCCCTACCGGGGTACAGGTTCCTGCGATAAACAAGTAAATACAAACATGATCCATGGCCCGGCAGGCTTCAATCACCGAATCTGGTCCGTTCACGGAGTGAAAAAGCCAGCTACTGAAGAAACAGGAAATCATGGTGCAACCGTAGACCGCCAGGCCAATGGTCTTAAGTCGGTCACCCCAGGCAAACCTCAGTAATAGTACGATGCCCGGAATGCATACCAGCATCCACATACCGTGGGTCAGGGCGTTTATCGGTTCTCGAAAAGGAAGGAAAGTCATGAGGCCGGTACCCCAAGGCGAAAGTTTCTTCACCATGCGGAGATTCATGCTTCCTTCCATTCGGAACTTTGCTTGCGATTCTTTAGCAGCTAAAGCCTTCCGGCTGATAAAACTTGAAACTCGTTCCCCGCAACCTCGGAATGACTATAAATTCCTATAGAAACCGGGGGCCAAGCATGGGTTATCGCAACCTTCGCGAATGTGTCAGAGACCTTGAAAAAACAGGGCAGTTACTCCGCATCAACGTGGAGGTGGATGCCAATCTGGAAGCAGCAGCCATCCACCGTCGCGTATTCGAGGCAAAAGGCCCAGCCCTGCTTTTCACGAATGTCAAAGATTGTCATTTCCCTATGGTTAGCAACCTTTTTGGAACCATGGAAAGGGCGCGGTTTCTTTTCAGGGATCAGCTAAAAGCCCTTGAAACACTCATTCAATGCAAAGTAGCCCCGGAAAAAGTTTTTGCCAAGCCTTGGAAATGGCCCGGGCTGGCAAGAACACTTTGGCACGCTCTGCCAGCCATTCGCAGGCATGGACCGGTTTTAAATCATCAGACCACGATTTCCAAGTTGCCCCAACTTATCTGCTGGCCCAAGGATGGCGGGGCTTTTGTGACGCTGCCGCAAGTCTTCAGTGAAGATGTCCTTAAGCCAGGTTGGCGCAACTCCAATATCGGAATGTACAGAATTCAGCTTTCCGGAAACGACTACAAAACCAACGAAGAAATAGGACTGCATTATCAGTTGCACCGTGGTATTGGGGTTCACCACAGCAAGGCCGTGGAAACCGGCTTACCCTTCCGAGTCGCCATTGCCATCGGTGGACCCCCGTCACTTGCGGTGGCCGCGGTTATGCCTCTTCCCGAAAGAATGCCGGAAATCAGCTTCGCCGGAATTTTGGCGGGAAGAAGAATGGAACTTTCTCCGGTTCCTCTGGATTGCAACCCCTTGAAGCCAATACTTATTCCATCCCAGTCCGATTTTGTGATTGTTGGTTTGGTCGATCCCACTCGAGTTTTGCCAGAGGGCCCGTTTGGAGATCACCTTGGTTATTACAGCCTAAAGCATGATTTTCCTGTCATGAAGGTGGAGGCTGTCTTTCATCGGCAAGGCGCCATCTGGCCATTCACGGTGGTGGGAAGACCACCACAAGAGGATACCGCCTTTGGAAATCTGGTGCATGAACTTACCGGAGATTTGTTACCCACGGTGCTACCGGGAGTACATGCTGTTCATGCGGTGGATGCCAGTGGAGTGCACCCGCTGCTTCTGGCCATAGGTAGCGAGAGGTATACCCCATACCAAAAGCGCATCCGACCCCAAGAGCTTTTAACCAGCGCCAACGCCATCCTGGGACAGGGCCAGCTTTCCCTGGCCAAGTTTCTGCTGATAGTCGCAAAAGAAGATGACCCTGATTTGGACATTCATGATATTCCAGCGTTTTTCAAACACTTGCTGGAACGGTTTGATCCCGCCAATGATTTACATTTTTACACAAGAACAACGATGGATACCCTGGATTACTCGGGAAGTGGTTTGAATCAGGGCTCCAAGGTGGTTATTGCCGCTGCCGGCCCCAAACGAAGGGAATTAGGAACCGCCTTACCAACCCAATTAAACCTTCCTTCAGAGTTTCGAGAAGCAAAAATCGCACTTCCGGGAATTCTGGCAATAGAATCTCCCATGCACATTGGGCCGGCAGATCAGGCCATCAAGAAACTGATTTCATCCTTGGAAAATCAGACGAATCTTCAGGGTTTTCCATGGTTTATTATGGTGGACAATGCAGGCTTCGCTTCCGCTAACACTAGAAACTTTTTGTGGACAGTGTTTACAAAGACCAACCCAGCCACCGACATGGATGGCATAAGATCCAAGACCGAACACAAGCACTGGGGTTGCGATGGACCGTTGATCATAGACGCACGCAGCAAACCTCATCATGCCCCTGCCCTGGAGGAACCGCCTGAAATCACCCAGAAAGTCAACGAACTGGCAAGCAAAGGCGGCCCCCTACACGGCGTGATTTAAAAACCCAAAATTGGCATCAAAAATTTATATTCAACGCTTATTTGAATGCCAATTAACCTCTCTGCGGCAACAAAAATGCTTCAGATAAAAAGCTTATCCTTGTCGATTCCCAAATGAAACATTTACATCATCAAATATCTGATCTTTATAACTCTCTAATTTACTTAACAAACAAAAAGCTATTTCCAGGGTCCAAAAACCACTTGCACCAGCTAAGAATTGCGACGCGAAAGTTCCAAGCCTTGCTGAGACTTCTAAAGTTTGGCATTTCCAAAAAGCTTTTTCGGAAGGCTCAGAAACTTTTGGACACCATTCGCAGAAAAGCCGGAAAGACCAGAAACCTTCAACTTTTTTTAGAAAACATCCGCAAAGCGACTTTTTCAAATACCTCGCTCAAGAAAATTTTTACAACCCATATTCAAAAAACCATCCGCTTCAGCAAAGCCAGATTTTGTCTCTTTGCAAAAAAGCGCAAATCCAAACTCTCAGTTTTACTTAAAGAAGTTAGCTCGCAGATGATGACCATCTGCAAATTAAAACCGTCGAAGATAAAGCACGACAAAGTCCGTGGTTTCAAAAAAAGAGTTGAATCCGCCATTGGAAATAAGCGGATTGAATTTAAAGAAATCCATGAACTTAGGATTACTGCCAAAAAACTTCGCTATCAATTTGAGATTATTAGCGAAATGCAAACCAGCAAACATCACCAATCTACCATAAGACGGCTAAGGAAGATTCAAAAATTACTTGGGAGAATAACAGACCAGAAGCTTTTTATTCGCCATCTGATTAAGCTAAGAAAACATTTAAAAAAAGAATCTGATGTTTCGTTAAAGGAACTTGATGGCATGATATGGCAGGCAAAACAGAGGTTTCTAAAAACAACATCCTTAATGTATTTAAAAAAGATTATTTAGCAGGGTTTACTGTTTCTTCATACCGGGTTGTTGCAAGAGATTAGTTCCCTTGATGACCCCGGAAACAGATTTTGCAGCCTGTTTGATTTGCTCGGGTGCTTCCTTTTTCTCAGCCAATTTATTTAATGCATCCAACCCTGCTTTACCATCGGTTCCCATGGCGCTAAGGGTCATAATGGCCATCATAACCAAATTCCAATCCTTATCCTGAAGAACATCCGCAACGTCTGGCACTGCGGATTTTGCAAGTGGACCGATGGCTGCAATAGCTTTCATGGCTTCGGCTTTTACAGTTGTGTCCCCGGTTTTAAGCATGCGTATTACAAATTGAAGGTGAGATGCAACTTGAGTGGTATCCAAATTCGCCAGGCCCACTTTGGCC
>JBEGQX010000251.1:0-5712 GCA_041180805.1 Planctomycetota bacterium | reverse complement strand
TTAGCAATGCGGGTAATTGTTCATGGATAGATTCCTCTGCCAGTTCGTCATATCTACATCTGGTAAGCAATGTCCATGGATTAGGAGACAGTAATAATGGCGGAAGCCAAAGGAAAGTCTGAAGCACCCAAGGGAAGATCCCGTTCGAAGCCAAAATCTGCCACCTCGCCCAAAAGGCGTACCAAGGCAGAGCAAAGTGAAGAACTGGAAACCCATCCCATGGAAGCTGAAACCACCACTGCCAATGTGGAAACCATCGAGGATGATGACTTGGTTTTTACTCCAAAGGCCAAAGCCAGGGAACAAGCACCTCAGGAAATGGTACCCGAGCCAGTTTTAGCCCCGCCAGCACCAATCGTAAAGCAGCAGGAAACCATTCCTTCGTATACCGCACCCACGGAACCAGAACCTGCCAAAATTGATTCAAAGCCGGATAATCAAAATAAACCTGTTTTTGACGAGGTGGTTAATACCAGGTACGAAGAGATCAAAAAAGGTGTTTCCTGCCTGGCTGATCTCCAGTCTTTAACTATGCCTGAACTAACACTGATGGCTAGCGAGCTCGGGATTCCCATCACAGCGGCCATTACCAAACAAAACTTGGTATACCTTGTTCTGAAGGAAAAGGTAAAGCAAAACGGACTCATGCTGGGGGAAGGTTGCCTTGAAATACTTCCCGATGGCTTCGGTTTCTTGCGCAGCCCGGATTACAACTACCTTCCCTGTGTGGATGATATTTATATCTCACCTTCACAGATCAGAAGATTTGGCCTTAGAAATGGTGCGATTGTTTCCGGCCAGATCAGGCCCCCCAAGGAAAATGAAAAGTATTTTGCCCTGCTGAGGGTCGAGGCCATCAATTATGGTGACCCCGCGATTTTGAACCAGAAGATCATGTTCGAGGATCTCACCCCTCTGCACCCCAACAAGCGCTTGAAGCTGGAATTTGACCCAAGCGAGATCAGTATGCGGGTTCTGGATATGGTATCCCCCATTGGAAAAGGACAGAGAGGCCTTATCGTTGCGCCACCAAGGACGGGTAAAACTGTCCTTCTGCAAAAAATGGCCAATAGTATCCTTCGCAATCATCCGGAATGTCATGTAATTGTCCTTCTCATTGACGAACGACCAGAGGAAGTCACCGAAATGGAAAGGACTGTAAAAGGTCCCAACGCCGAAGTTGTAAGCTCTACCTTTGATGAACCCGCCGAAAGACATGTCCAGGTCTGCGACATGATCATTGAAAAAGCCAAGCGTCTTGTTGAATACGGCACTGATGTTGTGATCCTGCTGGATTCGATAACCAGACTGGCCAGGGCTTACAACACCTGTATGCCGAATTCCGGCAAGATACTTTCGGGCGGCATTGATGCCAACGCCATGCAGAAACCAAAACGGTTTTTTGGAGCTGCCAGAAACCTTGAAGAAAACGGAAGCCTTACCATACTTGCCACAGCACTGGTAGACACGGGTTCCCGCATGGATGAAGTAATCTTTGAGGAATTCAAGGGCACGGGCAACATGGAAGTGCATCTGGACCGCAGGCTTGTGGACAAACGCGTGTGGCCGGCAATAGACATCAATAGCTCTGGAACCCGCAGGGAAGACCTGCTTCTTGGCGAGGATGAGATGAGGAAGATTTACGTTCTTAGGCGTGTTTTAAGCGACATGCACCCGGTGGAAGCCATGGAATTATTGGTCAACCGCCTCTCAAAGACCAAGACCAACGAGGAATTCCTCAATAGTATGAATTTAGCGTAGCGAACGATGTTGAAATGATGGAGCACAGTCCATGGGTTTGAATATCATTGAGGGGCACTATGTGGCCGGTAACGGCAAATTTGCCATTGTTGCAGCCCGCTTTAACCAAACTGTTGTGGATAAACTACTGGAAGGTGCATTGGAAGGATTCCGAAAGCACGGGGTTGCTGAAAACGATATCCTTGTTACCCGCGTTCCCGGGTCTTTTGAAATCCCCCTGGTAGCGCATAAGCTGGCCAAATCTGGAAAATACACGGCGATCATCACCTTGGGGGCAGTTATCAAAGGTGAAACAGATCACTACGATCATGTTGCCGGCGCAGCAACCAACGGCGTTCTCAATGCCTCCCTTCAGTCGGGTGTTCCGGTAATTTTCGGAATCCTGACTTGCGATACCTTGGAGCAAGCTATTAACAGGGCCGGAGCCAAGGCAGGCAACAAGGGTTTTGAAGCTGCACTTACCGCCATTGAAATGGCTAACCTTTTGACCAAACTTCCCTCCTGAGCCAAATGATCACCAAAAGAACCAAAGCAAGAGAAGTGGCATTGCAACTTCTTTACCGTTCGGACTTAAATCCAAAGTTATCCGAAAAACAAGTACGGGAGTTCATTGATGCCAGGCTTTTGGATTTAAAAAGCAGGGAGTTTGCGAAACTGCTTTACACAAGCACCAAGGAACTTCAACCGCAACTCGATGAAACCCTTGCAAAATCGACCGACAACTGGAAACTGCCAAGAATGGCCGCAGTTGACCGTAACTTGTTGCGACTCGGGGCTTATGAACTTGCCCACCAAAAAGAAACACCGGTGGAAGTGATCCTCAACGAATCCATTGAATTGGCCAGAAGGTTTGGCACATCGGATTCCCCAGCTTTCATCAATGGAATTCTTGACAAGGTTCGTCAAACAGAACGCCCGAGCTAAACATGCCTAAAGGAGAGCCCTTTACAAGGCTTTGCCAGAACCTGAACCAATCCAGACTGCACAGCAGAGCTGATTTGCACATTCATTCCAACCATAGCGACGGAATTTGGGAACCATCGTGTATTCCGCATCTGGCAAATCATGCCGGAGTTAGTGCCATATCCATTACCGACCATGACACCATGGCGGCATATACCGGGCTGGACATGAATAACTCACCTGTTCAAATTCTTCCCGGCGTGGAAATCACCACATCTTTCCAAAGTCGGGTTTTACATCTTTTGGCATATTTCCCCACCGGAGGCTGGATAAACACAGAGGTTTTCTTGAAGCAAAACCAAGAAACCCGAAAACGAAGATTCAAGGAAATGCTGGCAGGATTAATTCAGTCAAAGTCTCTTCAGGAAGATGGCCAGTTGGAGCAGATGAGGGTTCAATCGGAAAGTGCTTCCCACACGATGGGGAGTCGTCATTTAGCCCAAATTCTCGTAAATCAAAAAAAGGCGAGAAATATCTCCCAGGCAGTCTGGAAGTATCTGAAAAACATGCCGGAGCGCCAGGCTGACTGGCCTGAAACAGATACAGCCATTGCCACTGTGAAAGATTCTGGCGGTATAACCTTTGTAGCCCATCCAGCAGAAAGTTTGGATTTTGAATCCTTCAAGTTTCTGAAGAATAAGGGTCTGGATGGAATAGAAGTGGAATACCCTGATTTTACACAGCGAAGAAAACAAAAACTTGCCGAGAATGCAAAATCACTGGGCCTTTTGCATTCTGGCGGAAGTGATTGCCACGGAGATGGAAACAGAACCATAGGAATGGCAACCATTTCATTTCTGGAATTGGAAAAAATAAAAGCCTGCGGGAATGTGAACGATGTTCCGAGCGATATTCGACAAGCTTAAACAAGGACTTGCGAAAACCAGGAATCTTTTTGCCGGTGTCGCCTCTCTCTTTCGATTGCGCGGCCGGGTGGATGAGCAATTCCTCAAGGAATTGGAAAAAAAACTTTTTCTGGCGGATGTTGGCTCTTCCGCGACAGCCGGCCTTATCGAACGAATCCGAAAGGCGTTTCTGGACAAGGAGATTGGCCAGGATGTGGAGGATTTTGTCAAAAACCATCTTGTGGAATTACTGGATCACACCTCGGGCAGGGATCTGGTTAAAAACCAAAACGGCCCTACCATCATTATGATCGCCGGGGTGAATGGTGCTGGCAAAACCACATCGATTGCCAAGCTGGCCCATTTGCTTCACAGCCAAAATCAAAAGGTGATTGTTGCGGCTTGCGATACTTTTCGGGCCGCGGCCATCGACCAGTTGACCATATGGTGCGAAAAAATCGGAGTGGATATTGTCAAAGGGCAGCATGGCAGTGATCCCGCAAGCGTTGCCCACGATGCCTGCGAAAAAGCCCGTTCCAAAAATGCCGATATTGTGATTGTGGATACCGCAGGAAGACTGCATACCCAAACCCACCTGATGCGGGAACTTGAAAAAATACACCGGGTCACCAGCAAGGTAATCCCGGGATCCCCCCATGAAGTTCTTCTTGTGCTGGATGCCACCACAGGTCAGAATGCGGTCTTACAAGCCGAAAATTTCCAAAAGGCTGTCCATTGCACCGGTATCATTCTTACCAAACTGGATGGGACGGCAAAAGGCGGCGCCATTTTTAGCATCAAGCAAAGGCTGAACATCCCCGTCAAATTCATCGGGGTTGGGGAAAAGATGGAAGACATGGAACCTTTTGATCCCAAAGCTTATGTGGAGGCACTCTTTGCCTGATAACAAATCTTACGACCTGATTACCGGCGGGGCGGGCTTTGTTGGCTCGCACCTGGCAAGGTACCTTATTGGCATGGGCCGGTCCGTAAGAATTCTCGATGACCTCAGCACCGGACAACTATCCAACCTTGGTGATCTAAACAGTAAAATCGATTTTTTGCAGGGTTCTATTCTGGACGATGCGCTCGTTAACAAGGCTACCACAGGGGTTCAAACGGTTTATCATTTGGCGGCAATTGCCTCCGTTCAAAGAAGCATAGAAAATCCACAGCTATCTCACGAGGTTTGTGCCACGGGCACATTGAAAGTGCTGGCTCATGCCCGTACCAACGGCTGCAGACGCCTAGTATTCGCTGCCAGCAGCAGTGCTTATGGCAATTGCACAACCCCTATTCAGTGTGAAGACTCACCTGTAATTCCCATGTCACCCTACGCTGCTGCTAAACTGGCGGGGGAAGCCTACTGCCAGGCATTTGCGCTGGGGATGAATTTCGAAACCGTGAGGCTTCGATTTTTCAACATCTATGGCCCCAACCAGCGAAGTGACAGCCCATACTCGGGGGTTATTGCCATTTTTGCAAATGCTTTCAAGGCTGGCAAAATACCCACTATTCATGGCGATGGACTTCAATCCAGGGACTTTGTCCATGTGTCTGATGCTGTGCAGGCATTGTGGCTGGCAGGAACTACCTCAAAAGTTTCCGGGCAAGTATTCAATATTGGAACTGGCAACAGTACCTCGCTTCTGGATCTGGTGTCGTATCTTAAAACGATTCTTGGATCTTCCCTTTCCGTGCAACACGGACCAGCCCGCACCGGGGATGTAAGGCACTCGCTTGCAAATATAGAAAAGGCCAGAAACCTACTTGGTTTCAACCCAAAAATGCCTGTCAAAGATGGCCTTGCAAACCTTCTATCTTAGCCATAACTCCCCTTTTGGAAGGATTCCAATTCCAGTATTGACAAATCTTAAGCTCATCGGCATGAGATGTTCAGGAATCAAAAGGAACTGGGTTTTATCATGCCTTCTGCAAAACAGGTTCTTAAATCGTTGTCTTTAGGGGTGCTTGTGGCCCCCTGGCTACTTCATTCTTCAGGTTGCGCGACTGGCCCTCTGATGGAAAACCCTGCATTAGTTAGGCCAGAACTTGAAACCACCTGTGAAAACCCTGTTTATGTTCCTTTAGGCCCTGCAGCTTATGGGCAGGTCTTTGAAAAATGCATGGATGTGGTGGATGA
>JBEGQX010000250.1:0-7173 GCA_041180805.1 Planctomycetota bacterium | reverse complement strand
GGTTTGCTGGATCTTTGGTAAGTTTCACTGTTGCAAATGGCTCGAATAAGGTCCTTAATATCAAAGTCGGAGGCGGAAAATTGCTGGGAAAGAATTTCCAGCAATTCGGGGTGAGTGGCTGGGTTCCCATCATGCATATCATCGATTGGATCCACCATGCCCCTGCCAAAAAACTGTGACCAAATTCGGTTCACCATGGATTTGCTAAAGAATGGGTTGGTTTTGGAAGTCATCCAGTCTGCAAATACCGGGCGATAGGGGCCATCCGAAGGAAGCTTGGGTTCGACATCGCCAGGGAATTTTGCATTAACCATCTGGGCTGATTCGGGAAGAGCGTTTTTCTTGTTGCGTTTAACACTCTTGTTTTCATTGACCACAGGGGCTGATGTGTCTTTGCCTTTCGGGGGATTGGCTTGAACTTTCATGAAGAATGCTGCCATTCCCCAATATTCATTTTGCTTCCAATCCACAAATGGATGGTTGTGGCATTGCGCGCATTGAAGCTGAACACCCAAAAACAATCGACTTATAGAATCTGTCATTTTATCGATGGTTGAATTGGCAACGAAATAAGTTACAGCCCCATTATTATCCTGGGAGCCAGTTGATGAAATCAGTTCGCGGGAAATTTTCCCCCAGGAGGTATTCTTGTTGAATTCTCTCTCAAGCCATTCGACAAGAGGTTCGGTTTTTAACCGTTTGTTATCTGAGATTCTTGGAAGCAAAAGCGCCTGCCAAATATCCGCCATGTGTTTGCCGAATTCGTCATCCGCCAAAAGTTCTTCAATTAAAAGTGTTCTCTTGTTGGAAGCAGTATTATCTAAAAATGATTTTGTTTCATCAGCCGATGGAATTCTTCCAATCAGATCCAGGTACACCCTTCGGACAAACTCTGAATCGGAACTTTTTCCAGAGGGAGTGATTTTTCCCTGGGTGAGTAGTTTGTTAATTTCGGCATCAATTTTGGAGGCAAGGTCTTTGGCAGAGATTTTTCCCACCTGTTGAATGGGCTTGAAAGTCACCGGCACGGTTTTTTTATCCGCAGTCTGACCAGCAGATGGTTTCTTCGAATCCGGTTTGGCAGCCCAGCCTGATTCGACGAGTACTACCCCAAGGCAGGATAAAATTCCAAAGCGGATAATATTTGAAAATAGCATGAGCAAACCTCGTAAACTTTCCATTGCTTACGCAAACAACAATAAATTAAACTCCGAAAGTATATGTTGGTATCGAAATTTAAAAAAAAAAGCCACCTACGGGGGGGAGTAGGTGGCTTAAATAAGATTGCGGGTGCAATCTGAGCCTTGGTGAATTAAGCATCCGAAATGACTCCGGATTGCTAAATAGGGGGGTAGCAATCCAAAATTCAGGCCTTTTCGGCATCGTTCCGGGGGAGGAACTTTCGGTTTTAGCCTAGACCACCTCAGGCATCGGAGTCGATAAATATTACAGCAACATCCATGCCAATTCTTGGCAACTTATGGTTTAATATTGTAAAGTATTGCTGCGTATATGGTTATGGATTGTAGGTTTTTGCAAGCAATTTTGGTGTCGCTAAAATTGGTAAAAGTTACCAAATCTTCCGGACTGGAAATTGAAATTATTTCAAAGAACCGCCATTTTTCAATTGGTTAAGGATCGATTCACAAAGAACCTTCAAGGCTGGCTTTAATGCGATTGGTATGTCCGATTCTTTATGATCCGTCAATTGTTGTTCAATTGATTTCAAAAAGGGTACCAATATGCTCCACAGGGGATGACTGGGATGTGCCTTGTTTGAAGCCTCTTGGTTGGTTTTTGTCCAATCTGAAACCAATTCAAGAATGTCGCTTTCAATGTTTTTCTGCAAGCCTTCGGTCCTATGTGCAGAACCGAATAATTTGCTGAAAAGGTCCAGCTTTTTATTCTGGGAATGAAGAACTTTTTCCTCAATCGAATCCTTCATAAGCAGGTTAAAAATTTGCACGGGTTTCTTTTGTCCAAGGCGGTGAATCCTTGAAATTCGTTGTTTTAGCACCCCGGGATTCCAAGGAATATCCAGATTGAAAAGCGTGTCTGCAACCTGAAGATTCAACCCGCTTGATCCGGCATCTGTGCTGAGAAATACCCTGCAGTTGGGATTTTCCCGAAAATCCCTTACTACCGAATCGCGTTGGTCTCCTGTCATTTGACCATGCAGAAAAACATGATCGATTTGAAAATGCTTCAATTCTTTTTGAAGGCTGCGCAGTACTTTGCGCCATTCACTAAAAACCACAACCTTATGATCCGGTGCAAGGCTTTGAATTCTGTTCAATGCCTCGGTAATTTTGGGTGAGGTTTCCAATCCAGTTGGCAGGCTGCATTGCAACCTAAGCTTTGCCAAAATTCGGAATATTTTTGCTTGGTCCGGAAATTCGGAAGTTCTTTTTGAGATACACAAAACAAGTTTTTCCATCAATTCCTGATGTAATTCCTTTTGCATGGAATCCATATCCAGAAACAGAGATTCCTCGTTTCTGGGGGGTAAATCCGCAAGTACTTTGTCCCGACTTCTGCGAAGAAGAACGGGTGCAAGATTTTCCCTTAGCATATTCAAGTTTTTATAACCCCGAATTCTTCCTTTTTCATCCAGTTCTTGATGGTCATGAAGGAATTGAAATGCCGGGCCGAGTCGCCGGGGATCAACAAATTCCAGAATGCTGTGCAAATCTTCCAGGTTATTTTCCAACGGTGTTCCAGTGAGCACAAAAGCAAATCGGCTGCGAAGTTTTTTTACCTCCATCGAGGTTTTCGACTCCCAGTTTCTTATCCTTTGGGCTTCGTCTATGATTACCAAGTCTGGTTCCCAAGCATTCAGGTAGTTCAAATCCGCCTTTACAGTCTCATAATTTACAATCCTGAAAAAAGTTGGGTTGGAATAAAGCTTTTGCCTTTCTTTGGAGTCGCCCTCAATAACCTGGCAATTTCTGGGGGAATGTCGTATTAGTTCTGTTTGCCATTGGCCTTTTAAAGAAGCTGGTGTAACCACAAGAACCCGAGTTATATTCCTTTCCCTGGCCATCAATTCCACAGCGGCAATGGCCTGAACCGTTTTTCCCAACCCCATGTCATCCGCAAGTATGCTTCGGTGCCGGTGCGCAAGAAAAAGGACACCTTCGATCTGATAAGGCAATAGATTAGTTTGCACCAAATCTGGGTGCCAGCGGTCGTTGGCATATTCCACTTTCAGTTGTTTTTCGCGTATTGCCATCGCGTTTTGTTCCAGTTCCAACTGGATCCAATCCATGGCATCCGCGAAAACTACTATTTCCTCTGGGCATTCACTTACCAGATGGAGCAGTTCGGTCAGGTTCGAACCAGGTATTAAATCACCATTTGGATGGAAAAACTTTTCAAAAAGGATGATAGATTTATCGGAAGGCCTTTCAGGAAGTTGCATGGCCAGCCTTGATCGACCTTCGTAACGAATAAATATTTCAGGATTGGTTATCTTTGCCTTTTTACGCCTGGGAAGTTTTCCATCTTTTTGCCTGAGAGTCTCCAGAACGGCTTCAACATGTTTGCAGGTACCCAGGGTGTTGGTTTTGAAATCCGGGCATTCGCAATAGTTGTCTCCGGGGGAAAAACCACGAATGCTTACCCTGTAAGATGTTTTTTTTGATTCATTGGTTACCCGAAAATCACTGAAGGATTTATTCCTGCCAAGATTTTCTACATTCAGTCCTTCGGACTGAGCCCTTTGCTTTCTTTTGCCAATTTGGTCTTCTCGAAGCATGGAAACAACCAGTAATCCTGTTGATGCAATTCACCACTATCGTAAACTACCATATAAGGAAATTGTTACCCCAAAGTATCTTGAATTTGAGGTGGATATTGGCAGGTTTTTCCAGGGATAGTGTTTCAAAGATAAACGTGGCGCTTGCGGAAAGAAGTTATGAAATCCAGATTGGCGAAGGATTGACCGCTTCCGTTCCTGATTTGAATGCAGGCCTTCTTTCTGCCACGCGAGCTTTTGTGGTATGCGACAAGAATGTGGAAAACACAGGCTCAAGGATTCTCCAGTCTTTTGAATCCAAAGGTATCAAAGGTTCCTTGAATCTAATTCCACCCGGGGAAAACCAAAAGTGTCTTGAAACGGCATCCAGATTGTATGATTTGCTAGTGGACGAAAAAGCAGACCGGAAAACCTTGGTGGTTGCCGTGGGAGGCGGTGTAATTGGGGATCTGGCCGGTTTTGTGGCTTCCACTTTTAATCGCGGTTTGAAACTTTTCATGATTCCAACCACTTTACTTTCCATGGTGGATAGTTCCGTGGGAGGAAAAGTGGGCGTGAATCATCCCAGGGGTAAAAACCTTATCGGGGCTTTTCATCAACCAGTCGGGGTTGCCATCGATATTTCAACCCTGAACACTTTGCCGGAAAGAGAGTTCAAATCTGGTCTGGCGGAAATAGTAAAATATGGTGTCATTCTCGACCCGGAACTTTTCGAATTTCTTGAGAGGGAATCCCAGGCAATTCTAAAACGATCTCGGGAAGCATTGATTCATATTATAAGGCGTTCCTGCGAGCTTAAAGCTTCGGTGGTTTCCAAGGATGAAAGAGAGGAAACCGGCTTAAGGGCAATATTGAATTATGGCCATACTTACGCACATGCTTTTGAAACAGAGGGCGGTTATGGCATGTGGTTGCATGGTGAGGCTGTAAGTGCCGGTATGGTTTCTGCAGCCAAACTTGCAGTGGCAAGAAGCATGGTTGGTGCAGACTTTTTGGAACGATTGAAGAAATTGTTGAAAGCTTTTGGCCTGCCAGTGGAATCTCCCAAGTTGGATCCCCGAAAGCTTTTGGAAATCATGCGGAATGATAAAAAATCCGTCCAAGGGAAGCTAAGGCTCGTACTTCCAATAAAGCTTGGCCAAGTGGACACATTTGATGGCATTCCCGAGGAGCAAGTTTTGGCATCACTTGAATGAAAGAAAGTATTATCGCCCAATGGATGATTTAAACCCTGATCAAATGGATTGGTTGGTGCTTAACCTTGTGCCTGGTTTGGGGCCCCGACTAACCACTGCTTTGTTGGAAAAATTCAAAACACCCCGGGGTATATTTGATGCCCCGCTTGAACAAATTGCGTCCATTCCACATATGGGATTCAAAATAGCCTCCAAGCTTAAGGATTCCTTTAAAACCGTGAATGCCATGCAAGAATTAAATCTCATGAAACAGCATGGGGTTCAAGGTGTTTCCATGGGTCAAAATGATTATCCACATTGGCTTCGCCTGATTCATGATCCACCACCATATCTTTATTACAAGGGATTATTTAACCCCCGTGACGAAAATAGCATTGCTATCGTGGGATCCAGAGGATGCACGGATTACGGAAAAAAGATCACCAGAAAACTCTCTGCTGGTTTAGTCCGGGCGGGATGGACCATAGTAAGTGGCCTTGCCCGCGGGATTGATGCTTCCGCCCATCAAGGAGCATTGGATGCGGGCGGAAGAACCATCGCTGTATTGGCAGGAGGCCTTTCAAAGATATATCCACCTGAACATGCCGATCTTGCAAGGGAAGTTGCAAAAGCAGGTGCGCTGATAACCGAATCTCACATGCTTCAAGAACCATTGCCTGGAATGTTCCCAGCAAGGAATCGAATTATAAGCGGTTATGGCAAAGCCGTTCTTTTGATTGAAGCGGCGGAAAAAAGTGGGGCACTTTTAACCGCGGTGCATGCTTCTGAACAGGGGAAAATTGTTATGGCGGTGCCCGGTGCGATAGATTCCCCTGACAGTGCTGGCACGAATTCCCTGATTCGAAAAGGTGCCATATTGGTGCGAAATGTTGAGGATATTCTGGAAGAATTAAAATCCATCCCGCAGTTGTCAGCGCCGGACAGGAATGTCAAAGAAGAAAAAATTGAAACGCAAGCAACGCTGTTTCCACCGGACTTGGAAGGATTAGAACTTGAGATTTGGAAAAATTTGCAGCAGGAATCACTTTATCTCGATGAGTTCGCTCAAAGGTTCAATTTGCCAGTGCAACAAATAGCATCAGCGTTAATGATGATGGAAATGAAAAAGATAGTAAAACGAATGCCCGGCAACCGTTTTCAGCTTTCGTGAATTATGTGGCAACAAGAATGTGTAAGCCTACAATATTTTTCTGTTATTTATTAACTCGTTGAAGGAGAAAGCATGAATCGAAAATCTTTGTTTGGTTTCAAGAAGTTTGCCATGTCTTTGGGCCTTGGCCTTTTCATGACATCTTTTTGCTTTGCCCAAAAGGAGTTCAAAAGTGGCATTGAATGGCCGGAACCTAAGGTTGTTAGCCCGGGAACTGTGGGTGGGCCTCCTTCTGATGCGATAGTTCTTTTTGATGGAAAAGATTTATCCCAATGGAAGAATGGGGAAAATTGGATCGTAAAAGATGGGGTGGCGACCGCAAACAAGACCGGGATCTCAACCAAGCAGCAATTTGGTGACATGCAACTGCATTTGGAATGGGCTTCACCTGCAAAAGTGGAGGGGAACGGCCAGGGCAGGGGAAATAGTGGCGTATATTTGATGGGCAAATACGAGGTTCAAATTCTGGATTCGTTTGATAACAAAACCTATTTCGATGGTCAGGCAGCTTCCATTTACAAACAATATCCGCCATTGGTAAATGCATGTCGCAAACCTGGAGAATGGCAAACCTACGATATTATTTTTAACGCGCCAAGGTTTGAAAAAGATGGAAAGATTGCCAAGCCAGGGTTTATTACCGTGTTACATAATGGCGTTCTTGTGCAAAATCATTCCGAGCTTCAGGGTGGCACATTTTATGACCGTCCACCGGAATATAAGGCTCACCCGGAAAAGGGAGCCATTGACATCCAGTTTCATGGAAACCCAGTACAGTTTAAAAATATCTGGGTGCGGGAATTCAAGGAATTACTGCCCCCGGAAAAGGCCAAAGTCGCCAATAAATTAAAAGAACTGGAAGAAAAGAAATCGCAGAAATAGTGATGGGACTGGATTTTAACGTAAAGTTTTCTGATATCTACGAAATCAAAAGGCCGGGGGATTTAATTTCCCCGGCCTTTTATGCTTTTGAAATCGCGAATTACTTGATGAAAAGAATTTCGCGGTAGGTTGGTAGTGGCCAGCGGTCATCAGCAACCATGGTTTCCAGTTTGTCGGATACTCCACGC
>JBEGQX010000249.1:0-13583 GCA_041180805.1 Planctomycetota bacterium | reverse complement strand
CTTGCATCAAGCGAGATATTTGACCAGCAATTAAAACGTGAAATTGGAACTGTGATTTTTAGAGCTTTTTACGGCCCTTGAAACGAAATGCAGCATTAAGGACTACTGAAAAAACCACTTTTTACGGGCTTATTGTTTTTCAAATTCTGGCGAATTGCCTTGTTTTAATACGAATTAAGTCTTATAAAAAAGCCTATGAAAAAGGCTGTTTCAGACTGTCTTCCTTCATAAAAGCTGAACCGGGTTAAGTTGTTTTTTAGATTTTCGTAAAGCGTAGGTCTCGGGTTCGAGTCCCGAAGGCGGCTTTTGACGAGAGTCTTTGTGTTCAATGGTTTAGTTTTCCATCCTGCGCGGGGGGAGTAATCTAATAGCTGGACATTTTTCAGTAGTACTACTGAGGAATTGCAATTACCGCTCCCAATAGCTCCAAGCGCCAAAAACCACATCTCATGCCCAAAATCAGCAGCCATGACTCCGGCCAGGGCGTCGTCCGCCTCGATGGCAAGGATCACTACCTGAGCAAATTCGGCTCCCCGGAGGCCCAGGCTAAATACCTCAGCATTGTCTACCCTTGGTTCCTCGCAAAGAGAAGGTTTAATTTAGCCAAAACCATCACATTTAAAACGGTTTTGAGGCTTTTAAAGGATATACTCCTTTGTAAACGGTTATTTCAAATTGGGGATTTTGGTCCTGATTTGGTATAGTTGTTTAAATTACTTCCATTTGAGGCAAACCAATGATTCTTGCTCTTCTAATTTCTTTGGCTGTTCTGGGGGCTGATTCGGATTTTAAGCCTGATCAAAGCAAGCTTCCTGCCCCTGCTCCGAAGGGTGCTACTCTGCTGCTAGATGAAAAAGGTAATCATTTGTTCCTTAGCATGGCGGGTGAGAAGGTTAACTGGCCGGTGGAAGATGGAATGCTTATTTCAACGCCCAAAGGGAACAGAAATCATATCGTTTCCAAGCTTCACTTCCGTGATGCCGATATCCATGTTGAATTCCTATTACCCGAGAAAGGTCCTGCCAACAGCGGTGTCTATATTCATGGGAATTACGAGGTTCAGATTCTGAATTCCTTTGGCAAAGATAAGGAAAAGCTTAGCCAGGAAGATGCTGGGGCTTTGTATGGATTTTCAAAACCCCTTGTGAATGCTTGTCGAAAACCTGGTGAATGGCAGGTATTTGATATCCGCTACCGGGCACCGCGTAGAAATGATTCCGGTGCGATTATTGAAAATGGAAGGGTCACGGTTTGGTACAACGGAATGAAAGTGCAGGATGGCACGACGTTTGCCGAGCCCAGGTCGACATTTCATCCATTTCGATTCGGGACAACACCTTATCTAGAAAAGATCAGGGATCTACAGAAAAAAACCATGACCGGGCCGGTATTTCTTCAGGATCACAACAATCCAGTGAAATTTCGGAATGTCTGGGTAAAACCTGCCGATGACCACGCCTTTATTTACGACCCTGCAAAATAATTCATGGATATACGGGCTAAGGTTTGCAGCCACCTGCGGTTTCATTCCATGAAAAGTTGAAAAAAGCTTTTTCTGTGAGGTATTTTCTTATGCTCCGATATATGTTGTCCAGCCTGTTTTTTTGTCTTCCCATGGTGCATTCGAATGCCCAGGAAACGAAAAATGATGGTTTCAAATTCTTCGAGCAAAAAATTCGTCCGGTGCTCAACCAGCATTGCTATTCGTGTCATTCAAAAGATGCGCAAACCAACAAGAAGCTGAAGGCTGATTTGTTTCTAGATACTGCGAACGGCATGCTGACAGGTGGTGAGACGGGGCCAACTCTTGTTAAAGGGCAGTCAGCGAAGAGTTTGATCATGAAGGCCCTGAAGTATGATGGCTTGGAAATGCCACCTGCTGGAAAGCTGCCTGAAAACGTCATAGCAGATTTTGCCAAGTGGATTGACATGGGTGCCCCTGATCCCCGTCAGGGAGAGTTGGTTGCCAAGCCCAAGCGCGAGATAAAACTTGGCGAGGGCAAACAGTGGTGGTCATTTCAACCGTTGAAGGAAACTGCACCACCTGTGGGACCAGCCGCCAATGCCATAGATCGTTTCATCCAGCATGCCAGCGCGGAAAAAAAACTGCAAATGAGTCCTCCAGCAAGGAAGGAACAGTTGGTGCGCAGGGCGTATTACGATTTGATTGGATTGCCACCAACGCCTGAGCAGATCGAATCGTTTTTAAAGGATAATTCCACAGGTGCGTTTGAAAGGGTAGTGGATGAGCTATTGGCAAGCCCACGCTACGGTGAAAAATGGGCCAGGCATTGGCTGGATGTCGCCAGGTATGCGGAGAGTGGGGGTTATGAGTTCGATGGTTTCAGGCCATCGGCTTATCATTACCGGGATTGGGTGATTCGTGCCCTAAACGAGGACATGCCTTACAACCAATTTGTTAAATTGCAACTTGCGGGCGATAAATTGCTTCCAAATGATTTTCAGGCAGCATGTGCGGCTGGTTTTCTTGTCGCCGGGCCATACCCCGGGCAGATTACTGCGAAAACTGTCGAGCGAATCCGCTATGACCAAATTGATGACATGCTTATGACCGTTGGTGGTTCCATGCTTGGGCTTACGCTGGGTTGCGTTCGTTGCCATGAGCATAAGTACGATCCCTTCCCCCACAAAGATTATTACTCCCTCGCTGCTGGGCTGGCAAAAACAGTTCATGGCACCCGGGTGCTTGATCCCGATCCTTCAGCGACTAAAGCCAAGCTGGAAAAACACCAGATCGATCGGGAACCATTGGCCATCGCATTGCGTAAGTTTGCCAATGACGAATTACCCAAGCGATTTGAGGCCTGGCAGAAATCAGAACTACCCAAGCAACTCGAGGCAACACGCTGGCAGATTCTCGAACCTTTGACCGTGGATGCGGAGCGTTCGTATCTGAAATGGCTGCCCGGGGGAATTGTGGCCCATGATGGTACAATCAATCCCGGAACCATGAAGCGGCGGGGAAGGGGAGCGATGAAAGCCGTTGCTGCCAATGAAGAGTATCAAATCACATTTCATACTTATCAGAAAAACCTTAATTCATTTCGATTTGATTGCTTTACGGATAAAGCCCTTCCCCAGCGTGGACCAGGGGTGAATGCTGATGGTGGATTTCAGCTTTCCGAATTGAAAATCACTGCCAGGCCGCTTGATCCCAATTCCAAGGAGGCAGTGCAGGAATTAAAGCTAAGGCCGGTCTTTGCGGCATTTGAAGACAAAGATCAACCCTTGGCGAATGCAGTTGATGGTAAACCGAATACCGCCTGGGTTGTAAAAACGACGGCCAAGAAGGATAACGCTGCCATCTTTGAGTTGGAAAAGCCCCTAGCGGGGTTCGGTGGTGGGACAGAACTGCAGGTTACATTGCAATTCCGTGAGCTTGGAATCGGACGGTTGCGGTTTGCGATGAGCACCGAGCCAAATCCTGCAACTTGGGCTGGGAATTTCGTGCCCCAGAATGTTAACGAGCTTCGTGGCATACTGGCAGCGAATAACAACAAGGTTCCGGAATCAATGCGTGAAAGTCTGGTAAGGTGGTTTGCCCCGTTTGATGATGTGACCAATAAAGTTTTCCAGGCCTTGCAAAGTCATGACCAGGCCGTTCCCCGTCCGCCTCTTACGGATGTATACACAACGATTGATGGTGGGCAGGATGTTTTCTACCTTCGTCGTGGAGAGGTTGACAACAAGGGCGAAAAAGCAACTCCGGGTTTCCTGCAGGTTCTTACCCGGGGTGAATTGCCTAAGGGCGCTGCCAATATGGATCCAAGGATTGCATTGGCTGATTGGATCACCAATCTTGAGCATGGGGCCGGTCCCCTGTTGGCCCGAGTCATGGTCAATCGGCTGTGGCAGCATCATTTTGGCAATGGAATTGTCCGAACCACCAATGATTTTGGATTTCAGGGAGAGCGTCCAAGTCATCCGGAACTACTCGAATGGCTTGCAATGGAACTGACAAAAAATGGTTGGAAGCTCAAGCCTCTGCACAAGCAGATCATGTTAAGTGCCACTTATCAGCAATCCCACGACTCCAATGATGAAAATGTCAGGATTGACCCCGAGAACCGTTATTTATGGCACTACCAGTCGCGCCGTCTCGATGCTGAAATCATCCGGGATGCATTGCTGGCGGTGGGAGGGAATCTTGACACGATGACAATGTATGGTCCCAGTGCTACGGATAACTCACTGCGCCGCAGTGTTTACCTTCGTGTGAAACGAAGTGAGCTTATCCCGCTGATGACCACCTTTGATGCGCCTGAGCCAACTCAGAGCATAGGCGAACGGGTCACCACCACGGTTCCCACGCAGGCGTTGGTGATGCTTAATTCCCCGTTGGTTCGCCAACAGGCGGAAAAGTTGGCGAAGCGGATCGCCCCTACCTCCAATACTCCTGTGAAAGAATCGATCCAGACGGCCTATCGTATTGCATTTTCCCGGTTGCCTGATGATCATGAATTGGAGGAGATGCGAAAGTTCATGGATGCGCAGCAAAAAATCATGGGTGCTGCAAATTCCGTGAACCAGGAAAAAGCCCTTATCGAGTTTTGTCATACGCTGCTTTGTCTCAACGAATTTGTATATATCGATTAAAGACCGGCATGAACCATGATGGGAGATGAAGATGTTGGAATTACCTTTTGAAAATATGGATCTTCCCGTGCGTCGCAGGTTTTTGCAGCAGGCGGGCCTTGGATTTGGATCATTGGCTCTTGCCAGTATGCTGCAGGAGGAATCAAAAGCCGCATCGATTCCAAATGATCCCCTTGCGCTAAGGCTGCCCCATTTTCCCGCAAAGGTAAAATCAATCATCTGGTTGTTCATGACGGGTGCCCCCTCGCAGGTTGATACCTGGGATTACAAGCCTGAATTGCAGAAACGCGATGGCCAGCAACTTGCAGGTGCGGATTCCAAAACGGGTTTCTTCAGCACCAGTGGCAAGTGTTTAAAGTCCCCTTTTGCGTGGAAACAACATGGGCAGTCGGGATCCTGGGTATCTGATATTTTTCCCCAGCTTTCCCAACATGTGGACAAGATGTGCTTTTTGCACTCGATGTATTTAAAGCAGAATAATCATGCTCCCGCATCTATAGAACTCATGTGTGGCACGAATCGTCCGGGTTTGCCTGCCATGGGTGCCTGGTTGAATTATGGGCTGGGTTCGATGAACCAGGACCTGCCCTCGTTCGTGGTGCTACATGACACTAGGCCACGGGGGGATGATCAAATATGGTCGGCGGGCTTTTTGCCGAAATCTTACCAAGCGCTTGCTCTAGATGCCCGGCGAAAGGAATCCATCGATAATCTTTTTCGCGACCAGAAGCACACGGATGCACAGCAGATTGCGCAGTTGGAACTGATGCGAAAGCTCAACAAGGAACATGCCTCCACCCGCCCCACCCAGGCTGACTTGGCTGCACGAATCAACTCTTATGAGTTGGCGTATCGCATGCAAATGGCTGCGCCAGAAGCCCTTGATATCGCCCGGGAAACACAGGCCACCCAAAGGCTTTATGGCCTTGATAAGCCCGAGTGCGCCACATTTGCAAGGCAATGCCTGGTAGCAAGGCGAATGGTTGAGCGGGGCGTTCGCTTCGTGCAAATCTTCGCGGGTAAGGGGGTTGGTGGTGATGGAAGTGTGAATGATGTTCCATGGGACTGCCATAGCGATGTGCAAACCAATCATCGATCGTGTGGATTACACACCGATCAACCCGCAGCGGCATTGTTGACAGATTTGGCGGCAAGGGGCTTGCTTGATTCAACACTGGTGATCTGGGGAGGCGAGTTTGGTCGCACCTCTGATTCCCAGGGCGCCAAGGGGCGTGATCATAACCCTAATGGTTTTACAATCTGGCTTGCAGGTGCTGGTGTTAAAGGTGGTTTCCATTATGGTGCCACTGATGAATTTGGTTACAAGGCGGTTCAAAACAAGGTTCATGTTAATGATTTGCACGCCACATTACTGCATCTGATGGGCCTTGATCACACCAGGCTTACATATCGGTTCAACGGCCGCGATTATCGACTAACCGATGTTGCAGGTGAGGTGGTTAAGGAAATATTGGCTTGAAATTACTGAGATTTGCCTGCTTCTTTTTCCATCGGATGATTCATGATCTGATGGAAACTCTTGCGTGTGTTTTTTTGAGACCTTGAAATTTTTTAGCGAGATTATCGATTCCCTTAGACTTTAGGTTCGCAGGTAGAAGAACCCGTCGATAACGGCAAGCGGCAGGGCCGAGGCGATGATACCCCAACCGAAGCCACGAACCAGAAGTTGAGAGCGGGTCGCCAGGATCACTCCGGTGGGAAGGTACACTACCTGAAGGGCCAGATTGATTCCGAGGATGCGGTGCAGTTCCTCGATAGCGATAGGGTCTCTAAGGAGCGATGGCCAAACGATGATGCCATCAAGAAGTCCCCATAGCGCAACCATCAGCCAAAAACCGCGCTGAGCCTCACTAGGTCTGCGAAAGAGCGCAATCGCTGCAGAGCCAAGCGAAATAAGCGCGATGGCAAATATCGAGGCGGTAAGTTGCTGGTGAATCATGCGCTATAGTCCCGGCTACATAGACTTTAATCAAAGCTTAGAACACTTCTATACTACGAGCGGTTTGAGGCCATATCAACCATGGCATGTTAATTATTTGTTTGGTGCGGAACAGAACTTCTTTCTCCAAAGGTAAAAAGTTGCCTCAGATATACCATCCATCCGGCACACTTCCTGGAAACTTTTCCAACTCATGGTTTTAACCCTTTCCGTTAAAACCAAATCCTACCAAGACTCTCATTTCATTGGTCCTACTTTTGAGGACGAAGCCAATTAAAATTATGTATTCAATAAAGACTGCCTCAAGCAAAAATAGACTATGAAATTTTCATAAAGCTTAGGGTTAGAGATCAATATACGAAGGCGAATTATTTATTTTGAAACAACTAATTTAAGAAATTATTTTACCAATTCGATTTGTGCTTCCGCGGTGATCGGTGATTCTTTTGTTGAAAGAGTTGCGCGTAGGGTAAGTGGCGCGTTCCAGGTTTCTGCAATGCTATGCGCTCGAACTTTAATCAGACCTTCAGTTTGGTTTTCAGGAATTATGATCGGTTTAATCTCCAAACCTTTCCAATGTTCAGGGATAACGGCTTCCACTGTCACGGGTCCGATCAAATCCTTGGCACGACTGATTTTTACGGGGATTGTATGCTCGGCACCGGAAACTAACAGCAAGCTTCCCTTTGGAATATCCAAACCTAACCTTCCAGGTCCAACCACCACGATCATCTGTTGATTCTGCTCGGTGGAGCTAAAGCTAACAACAACTTCTTTTTTATCGATAGGATCCTGAACTTTTGCAGTTGCCATGATACAACATCGACATGTTCGGCCCATCTCCATCCAAGGTGGCAGAAATAATGGATAATCAAATTCATCCTGGCCAGGTGGGATAATTAAAACTGGTCCACTTACCCCCTGTAGATGCCGGGCCTGTTTTTCAGCAATTCCAATTTCAATCGGACCATTAAAACCTCCACGATCAATTCGGTATTTTCGGCGATAGGTTTCACCCCGGTTGGCTGAGGTCATTACATATTCACTTACAATTTTAAATGGGGCAGGGGTTCCAATGACCATCTCAAGATTAGAACTTCCAGGAATAAGGTTTGTAGCTGCAGATTCTGCAACTGCAGTTAATGAATCTTTCTGGAACTCTGCCTGGCCAAAAAGTTTAAAATGGTGCGAGCCCAAATGAAAATCAGAAGGAACGCTAAACTGAACATCCACCGAATTCTGGTTTGCATTAACTTTGGGGTTAATCAATTTAATTTGTTCAGGTAGGCCATTGGTGTTAAGTGAAATAGGGCCATTAAATCCGCCCATGCGTTCAATGGTTAGTTTAACTTTTGCTGTAACACCACGAAGAACGGAAATTGTTTCAGTTGCTAGCCTGAGCCGAAAATCAGGTTTATCTTTGGTTTTTGAATGCTTGTCGATTCGAAGTTGATAATCAAACAACTCTCCACCACGATTGCGAAACTTATCCTGAACACGAATTGTGTAAGTTCCCTTTTTGGGTGCGGACCAACTTAGATTGGCATCCTTTGTTTCCGAGGAATCTTCCCTAAGCAATTCCTTGCCAGAATCATCCATTATGATCAACCTGCCAACGAGCGGGGATCCAACCTGTTTGGCGACAAGTTGTAAATCATATTTGACGTTAGCATCCAGATCGACTTTCCAAGCATCTATTTGACCTGGTTGTTGAATTAGGCCATTCAGTGCTACAGGGGTAGAATGCGTTAAATTCATTTGATTGCTAAAAGGTATACCAGGCGGGGGGTTGATCAGCCTGGCTGTCACCTTGGTATCGTTAGCTAGCGTTACACGGTACACATAACTTGGTCCGCCAAGATAACGTGCATCCATGATACGAAGACGATATTTTCCAGTTTCTTTTGGGGTAAACCGAACTGAAGCATCTGATTCACCAAGTGGATTGATCGTCTGGTAAGCGAGGATATTTCCATTCATATCCTGTATATCCAAGCGAGGTATCATGGGAGAGGCGATTGCTGGACCGTACGCCAGAGCCGAGATTGTCTGCCCTGCGGTGGCTTGAAAATCCCAATAATCAATATCTTCCCTTGGAAAAATTCTTCCATTGATAGTTGTGTCAAGTTTCACCAACTCTGGAATTGGTTCCCCATCGATTTCATTTTCGACAATTTCTGGCAGGTCTCCAACCATAAAAATAGGACCGCTGGCAATTCCCTGAGCGGTGCGGACGCGTAATCGGCTTGCCTTACCCTGAAAATCCATGGGTATGGAAATGGAACCTTTGTAATCCGATGGATAGTCTTCCTGCCTTTGTGATTCAGGAATTAGCAAGATTGGTCCTTCAAACCAAAACTTCTTTGTTCGAATTAATTCTGGTGAAGTTTTCAGCCCGGGAACGCTAAATTTGCAATTTTCATGTAGAAACATGCCCCCCACACGAACAGTCAAATCTGTGCCACGTTTGCCACCGGCAGGAAAAACATAGTTCAACTCAGGTGGGTTGGCCCACAAAGGACTGGCAAAGAGGAACACCAAAAGCAGGAATCTGTTTTTCATGGATTTCAAACCAGTTCAGATATAATCCGCCCGTTGTTGACTATTCCAACAGGGCGGCCATCCGGCATATGAAATTCACCCTTGGGATTAATACCAAGACTATTCATCATGGTTGCGAATAAATCTTCCGGGCCATAAGGATCACTGCTGGGTTTTTCCGCCCGGGCATCAGTCTTCCCCACCACAATTCCAGGTTTTATACCTCCCCCGCCAACTACCACAGAGAAGGCAGAACCCCAATGATCGCGGCCAGCGTTCTTGTTGATTCGTGGTGTACGGCCAAACTCGCCAGTCACCACAACAAGGGTCTTGTCAAGACGACCACGATCTGCAAGATCACGAAACAAGGTGCTAATCGCAGTGTCGTAAACAGGAAGAAGGGTCTTTTTTAATACTTCAAAATTTCCGTCATGTGTATCCCAGTTGCTGTGATCAATTGTCACACATCGAACTCCAGCCTCCGTAAGACGCCTGGCCATAAGGCATGATTGCCCCAGAGTGTGGCGTCCATATTCATCTCGAAGTTTTTCCGGTTCGGAATGAATGTCAAAGGCTTTTTTAGCCTCTTGCGATGTCATCAGATCAAATGCCCTTGATCTGAAAGTTGATATTGTTTTGGCATTACTGTTAGCTTGAACTTCCAAAGCCTTGTGATATTTATCGACATTCTCAAGAAGTTTGCGTCGATCATTCATGCGGTTGGCTGCTATCACAGGTGGAGGTACAAGGTCTGGAACTGAGAAATTCGGGGAGCTGGGATCGGCTTCAATCACAAATGGCGCATGGCTGGCGCCAAGGTATGCCGGGCCTCCGCTTGGGTGCATCTTAGGCAAGGCCACATATGCTGGCACCGAACCACGACTGCCTAACGATTTCGACACAATAGAACCGGCTGTGGGTCGCTGATTATTTGGGCTAAGGTTGCTATTGAACCCAGCGGCTGGAAAATATCCCGTCAGCATGTAATGGTCTGCTGGTCCGTGGTCGGAGTTGTGATGCCGGAAGGATCGAATGATGGAATACTTATTGAGTTGGGCTGCCATTTTTGGCAGGTGTTCGCTCATCAACAAACCGGGAATCTTTGTTTTTATTGGCTTAAATTCACCACGAAACTCGGCAGGGGCATCGGGTTTCATGTCGAAGGTATCAAGGTGGCTTTGCCCGCCATGCAGAAATACATAGATCAGCGAGAGATCATTGCGGCTTAAAGGATCCTCACCAGCCCGAACAAGATCGGAAAGGCCAATTGCGGAACCAAAGATGGATGCTGTTCCCAATCGAAGAGCATCGCGCCGCGTTAGCCCGTTACAGAATTTATTCATGATTTGGTCTCCGAACGACTCATCTTTTAATGGTTGAAGATGAATTCATTGCTATTAAGCAAGGCCCATGCTAAATCCTCGATAGCAACCTGCCTGGGTCTGTCGGGTTCGCTAAAATAATCCAAGGCTCTTAATCGTTCCTGATCCGTCGGTGGGCGCGATACAAATCGCTTGTAAAGGGAATCAATCACAACTTTGTTATCTGCTTGATCGCGAGACAATCGGGCGACAAAACCACCTTCGTGAGAGAGCTTGGCTTGAATTCTCGGTGAATTCATTAGGTTTAAAACCTGGGCAACGCTTGGTTCGTGAGTTCTTTCGCATTCACAAGCTGTCACACGGTTCGGACGGCCAAACAACTTCAAAAAATCGTGTCTGGCTTTGCTATCCCATAACTGAACGGCTCGCCTGGCATCTGGAGATCCGGGAAACTTTTCGGGTACCCCGGAAGCCTGAATAATCATATCCAGTAAGACCTCGGCATCCGGTCGTTTGAAATAAGCCCTCGAGAAATTCTGCTCATCCTTCGTGTTACTATCGTTGGGTTTTGAACTTGCCTGATAAACACGCGAAGAAGTGATGAAAAGGATCAGTTTTTTCAAGTTGTAATTATCAGAAGTGAATTGCCTGGCAAGTACATCGAGTAACTCGGGGTTACTAGGCGGATTGGTCGCCCTTACATCGTCAACCGGTTCCACAATACCACGGCCAAATAACCACGCCCAGGTTCTGTTGGCTACATTGCGGGCAAAGTAAGGGTTATCTGGCTTGGTCATCCACTCGGCAAGGAGTATGCGTTTATCACTTATGCTTGGAATTGCATCCGGCATGGTGGTCCCTAATGCGTAAGGTTGAATGACCTCCTGGGTTCTGGGATGCCTTACCGGTGAATTGCTGAAAAAAGCAGTCATTCCGAAATAATCTGCCTGTTTCCATCGATCAAAAGGATGATGATGGCATTCGGCACAAGTGATGCGAACTCCCAGCAATACTTGGGAAATCATGGCGGCCTGATCCCCGGGTTTCTTCACGGCTTGGTAGAAATGAACCGGACTAATTTCCTGAGTGGGCCCCTCTGCTGAAACGAGTTCCCGGGCAAATGAGTCCCATGGTTTGTTATTTATTAGCGATTGTCGAATCCACTGGTAATACAGGAATGCCCGTTCATGCCCCAAAGGTTCGCGATCAACACGCAGTAAATCTGCCCAACGAAGTGCCCAAAGATCAGCAAATTCCGCACGCTCCAAAAGCATTTCCACTTTTTTTCGGCGTTTATTGATTGAGAGATCGCTTTCAAATTGATTTATTTCCATTTCAGTTGGTAGCTGACCTGTGATATCAATAGTGACCCGTCTAAGGAACTCCAGATCATCACAAAGACCTGATGGGGAAATGTTCAATTTCCTTAATTTGTTATCGATAGCAGAATCCACACTGTTGAATTGTGGCAATTGAAATTGAATGGTGGAACCTGAACGCGGCAAAACAACTCGAAAGACAGCAACCTCTCCAAGATAACCTGCCATTATCGCAGCATCTCCTGGAGTATCACCACCTGTAACCACGCCTTGTTCTGAAACTGAGGCTACCTGATCCGCATTTGATTGATAGCGGGAGTGACTGGTGACATTCTTTTCTTTGCCATCGGTAAATTTTGCCCATACTTGCAGGGGTTGGTTCTGGCTGGGTTTCATCTCCAACTCCATCGGAATAACTCGCAAACTAACCAGACTTGGTGCATCCTTTGGGCCAAGGCCACATCCATCCATAATCCAGCGAAGCAGAATCGCAAAATCCTCATTATTGGATGAAATCCGATTTCCACCTCCGTGTGCAATAGCACCACTAGCCTTTTTTAACAGAAGGCTTTCATGAGGAGCAGCAGGATGAATTCGCCGACCTCGTCCCTCCTGTACAATTGCGGTCCAATCAGAAATAGGATCAGAGCCAAGGATTGATAATTTAAAATTTCCTTGTCCCTCAGCTTTTCCATGGCAACCTGAAGAACTGCAACCATATCTGCCAAGAATCGGAAGAATATCATTTTCGAAATGAAGAGGTTGTGCGGCTTTTACCGAACTTGTTCCAACGAGAAATATCAAAAACCATGAAAAACGCATGAAAGACTCTGGAACATTTTGGAAGGTAATAAATAACTCAGGCAAGATCTAAAATGTACCCTATAAAGCCTTACAAATCAATTCTTTGTGGCAGATTGAACAAGAAATAAGCAGTTTGAGTTTTATTGGTCCAAAGTTGGAACTATTAAGTAACAGATTTAAGTGTGTCATCGGGATTTCGTTTTATATCAAATGCTTTTGCAGTAAACACACCACCATTTGGCAGATTCATCATGAGCGGAGGCAACAGAAGCGGACGATTCCATGCAGAAAGTTGCTCCAAATTCTTTGCCCATTCACCAACTTCATCTTCCAAGCTTCCTGCCACAATCACCAGAACTGAAGCCGAACGCTTCCACCCAAGTTTCAACAACCGCAAGATTGCGTGTTCCGTTTTCGTCCGACCTTCTTCAAAAACATTGCGTCCACCTGACAAAACGACAAACTCCGCAAAAAACCATTGATGGTGGCCGGGTCCACCACTGCCACCAACTCTTAATGCGCCACAATCTTCAGAAGGTGATCCGCCACTACACAAAACACCCTCGCTGCCATATGTAGGTTGATGGGTTACTTCGCAAAATTGCCTAGCTGGTTGTTGTTCACGACATGCCAGATAAGCCTCCACATTCAACCAGCTTTGAAAACAAACAGCCCCCTCGAGGAAATGATTTAAGTTCTCGCCCTTATTGCGAAGCCGATTCCAAATTATTTCCATTATGTCAGTAGTGAATGCCAAGGTTTCATGCATGGAAGAAATTCCTATCTAATATTTAGAATTTATTTTAAAGTTCCTTCGCACACAGGCAAATGGATCTATGTTTTAAGGAATTAGGGGACTTTGTTTTAAAGCAGTTCATTTGCGGGAAATAAATACCTTAGCAACACCTGGCATTTGGTGAACTATTTTGCGTTTGCACTAGTGTCACAAATTGCCTGAGCGATTTAATTCGGTTTGGTGGATTTCGACCATTTTTGAATGTGTTCTGATATCTTTTTCCT
>JBEGQX010000248.1:0-7536 GCA_041180805.1 Planctomycetota bacterium | reverse complement strand
CAAACCCCGGTTGTTACCCGCAGACCGCGATCTTGGGATTGGCCCCTTTGCTTGGATTGGGACTTGTCCATGCAGATCAGATAATCGTCGACAGCAAAAGTGGGGTATCAGGTGCCGGAAGAAATCCAAAACAAAATACTCATTTCCCAGAGTGCAATGAAAGTGTTAGTGCGTATCAAGTTGGAAAGCACCGTCATACGCCTGAAATGATACAGGCCTTGGTTCCATTTGGCGGTATAGGGGTTGATTTGATTTTCACCCCTCACCTGATTCCGATGGATCGCGGGATTTTTTCAGCAATATACGCCAAAAAGAAGACAGACTTGGACAAAAAAACTTTAATTCAGAAGGTGGCTGAATTTTATTCTGGTAAGCCTTTTGTTCGAGTTTTGGACAAGTTACCTGCAACCAAAGACTGCTGGGGCACAAACTTTATCAGTTTGAATTATGAGATTGTGAATGAATTCATTATTTGTTTAGCTGTATTGGATAATTTGGTAAGGGGGGCAAGCGGGGTGGCTGTTCAAAACATGAATATCATGTTTGGTTTCCCTGAAAAAACAGGATTTTGATTGCTTATTCCTATTGACACGCTTTGGCTAATGGTTATCTCACCAGTGCTTTTATCTAAAAGGGGGATAATCATGCGAAAATATGTAAAGCAAGTTTTGGTAGCGATGGTTTTTATGGGGGTGGCTAATTATTCAATTGCCCAAAGTAGTACCCTAAATAATGGACAGACATCTGGTAATTGGAATCCTTTTGCTGGATTGTTTAACTCTAAAACAAACCTTACTCAGCAAAAAACTAGTCAAGCAGCTCAAAACCAAGGGAATCAGAGGTTGGCTTCGCCCATGAATCTTTATCCAAGAACTAACAAACTAAATAGCTATTTCGCTGATTTGCCCATGTTGAGCAATTCTACTCCTATTGGTCGTTCCACATTTCCTACCAGAAATCAGCTTCCCGGTACCAATTACCTGAAAGGTTTTGGTTATCGATACGGCGGACAACGTTAAAATCTCTCTTAAATAATATTTCTTGGTAATTTTCTTTCTGGTATAAATTAAATAATCCGGAGAGGAAATTGCCATGACTTATTTTCGTTTCGCATTTGTTTCTATGATGGCCTTATTTATGACTTTTGGATTAATTTTAGGCCAGGAAAAAGACGCCAAAGATAAGGGAAAAGAAAAAGATAAGGATAAAGAGAAGGTTGAAAAACCAGCTCCGGATAGCGCTAACAAAGAGAAATGGGTCGTTACCGGGCAAACGAATGCATTAATCAAGGAATATCGTGAAAGTGATGGTTCTTTGGTTCTTTCCATTCAGAGTGTGGAATTGAATCCACAGGCATTGCAACAAATGCAGCAGGCCAGAATGCAGGGTGGTAAAGCAAATCCCCAGCAGGCAAGAATGAATTTGATGAAAGCCCAGGCAAATCTTTACAAGCAAAAAATGGAAGATGTGGAGTTTTTGTTAAAAGACGATGTCAAAATTCGCCAGTTGCTTCCCCCAGAATCCTTTGATGAAAAAGGGAATAAAAAAAGATTAAGTGCCAAGGAACTTGCCGAGCTAAAAGGGCCGGAGAAAAACTTGCCAGGTTATCCTGCTGACAGGTCTGATTTGAATGGAAATACCTTGGTTCAGGTAACTTTTTCTTCCAAAGTGCAAAAGCAGGTGGCAAAAACTGGTAATAGCGGCTTGGCAGGTATCGCCGCCGCAAAAGACGACCCTGAGACTGCCCGTGAGAAACGGCCCAGAGTGTCCATGATTATTATCACGGGTAAAATAAACGAAAACACCAAGCGAAATTAATACTTTGCGTTATTTCCCGAAGCCTTGATGCCTATTTTGGACAAAGTTGCTGCTGTACCTTCCATCATCATTTTCAACTCACTATTTACGGCAATAAATTGCCAGCCTTCTTTGATTCTTAATTCGGCTTCTTCAGGACTCATGCAATGAATCCCTGGGGCAACTTTGTTTCTCTTACATGCTTCAAGGATGGTTTTCAGAGCATTATTGAATTCATCTGCGGAGGGCGGTTTTCCATCCGGACTTCGCATGCTTGCAGCCAAATCATTCGGGCCCACAAAAATGGCATCTATTCCAGGAACTGAAAAAATGCTATCTGCGTTTCTTACCGCATCAATATGCTCGCATTGAAGCACTACCAGAAGTTCATCATTGGCTTTATTGAAATAATCCGGAGCACTTGCGCCAAAATTAAGGGCATGAACGTTTCCACCAACACTTCTTGTACCTTTAGGTGGGTAAAGAACAGCGGAAACTGCATCTATTGCTTCTTGGCGTGAATTTACCATGGGTACCACCACCCCGAAGGCTCCATTATCCAGCGCCCGCTTTATGTGATCATGACGGTTGCTGGGAACCCTGGCCAAGGGCACACAATTGGCATCTGCAATCGAGGCAAACATGTGGGTGGCTGTTTCCCAAGATACCAAGGTGTGTTCAATATCTACTGTAAGCCATGCAAATCCACTTCTTGCCATGAAACGGCTGGCAATGATGCTTCCAAGCGAAAGCCAAGTGCCCACACTGGGTTTTCCTTCTTTGAGAAGATTTTTTGCGTGGTTCGTTTTCATGTTAAATCCTTATGTTGAGGCAGTTCGGTATTTTTACAAACAACATCTTATATTGAAGCATCAAAATAAGAAATTTTTTAAATATCCGCCAGTAAATCAAAATTTATTTTGGTTCCATGGGTAAGGATTTAAATTAAAATGGTGCAATAAACATAAGTTAAAAAGAAAAGATTTTTATGACAACTTTTCGTCAGAACGATGTGTTGGGCAAAATTCAAACCGAGGTTGGAAAAAAGGTCTTTGGTTTGGAATCGGTGGTTAAGAAAATATTAGCTGCATTTTTGGCTGGCGGACATGTTCTTTTGGAAGGTGTTCCCGGCCTGGCTAAAACTTCTCTGGCAAATGCCATGGCTAGTTCTATGGGGCTTTCCTTTCAGAGGATTCAGTTTACCCCAGATCTTTTGCCTTCAGATTTGCTGGGTACCATGATTTATTCCCAAAAAACCTCTGATTTTGAAATCCGAAAGGGGCCAATTTTTTCGCAATTTATTCTGGCGGATGAGATTAATCGAGCGCCATCCAAGGTTCAATCTGCCCTTCTTGAGGCAATGCAGGAAAGTCAGGCCACCATTGGACATGAATCTTTCCCACTTCCCTTCCCTTTCTTGGTGATGGCTACACAAAATCCTTTGGATCACGAGGGAACCTACCCTCTGCCTGATGCTCAATTAGACCGATTTATGATGAAAGTTTTTGTGGATTATCCGGAAGCTCGCATGGAACTGGATATTTTGAAAAAGCTGGCAGGCTCCCCCCTGGAGGAAATTAAGGCTGTGTTCAGTCCCGAAGATTTTGGGGTTTTAAGGGAAAGGATTTCCCGCGTTCACATGGAAGAATGTTTAATGGAATATTCGGTAAGTCTTGTGAGAAAAACCAGGGAACTGATTTTGGCAAATGATGAATATTCCTTTTTGGGGCATGGGGTTTCCACGCGAGGGGCATTGCATTTGGTGAAGGCGGCTAAATCCACCGCATTTTTGGAAGGCCGTGATTTTGTTTTACCGGAAGATATCAAGGAAGTGGTTCCAGATGTTTTTAGGCACCGAATCAGTCTTGGTTTTGAAACTAGCGGGCCAAATAATTCCACGGAAGAAATGATTCACACTGTCATTTCAGAGGTGAAGTTACCCTGATTGTCAGGCGATTCTTTGGATGGATAACTTGTTCTTTTGAACATAGTTTTCCAACTCTTTTTCGGTGAACGCGCTTTTGGTAGTGCCGGTTGCCCTTACCACACTAGCCCCCATGGCACTTCCCATAACAAGACACTCTGTCTGACTCCTATTATTTAGGATGCCTTTCATAAAACCGGCAGCGAAGGCGTCTCCACTTCCAGAGCCATCTACATAATCCATGGAAAAAATATCTGCCATCCATGTGCCTCCTGGCGTTGCCATCAAGGTTCCCTTGGAACCCTTGGTTATTATGGTCGTCTTTACCCCTGAATTTTGAAAAAAGAGGGCCTGCTCCAGGGAATCGATTTTTCCTGTAATTAATTGGGCTTCGGCATCATTTGGCATAAATATATCCGTAAAAGGTAACACGGGTGCAAGACTAGGCATGAAATCTTCCCTGCCAGGCGTTACAACATCGAGAATTGTGGTTATTCCCTGTTTTTGTGCTTTCGAAAAAACGTTGGCAACATGATTGGGGGAAAGTTTTTTCATGAGAAGATAACCCCCCAGGTAAAGAATTTTGCAATCTTTAATATGTTCCCAATTTAAATTTATGTCCGAAAAAGTTTTGTTTGCACCTATGCAGTGAATAAATCTACGATCTTGGCCTTTCACATTTACCACCATCGTCTGGCTTGTGGTTTCATGTGCATCCGTTTCTATTCCTTCGCTGGGGATTTGTTGTTCCCTAAGCATTTCCGAAATCATCGTTCCAAAATGGTCTTTTCCAACTCTGCCTGAAATTCTTGGAAAAACATTGAGTTTTCTTAAGCAAACAGCAACATTTGCAGCGCAGCCACCAAGCGACATTCCCATGGAGGTTGTCGCTACCAACTCGCCCTCTAATGGCAAATGACTTATTGGGTCGCAAATATGATCTGCAACCAATATACCGCCACAAAAAACATCGTAAGCCATGCGTATAACCGACCTTTCCAGTGGTTTACATGAATTAGATTTTCTTTTAAAACAACCTTGGATCAACAAATAAGTTTTAAGAAAAAACAAATCTGCTGTAATTCGGCGAATAGAATATAAATGTATTTCTTAAGGTGAGCATGATGATCCAGAAAATAAAGTTGCTTCTAAACGAACTGCAGCAATTGTTAGTCTCGTCCCCAAGGCAAGAACTTGCACTTGGGGATCAAAAAGAATATTCGCCTATTCGTTTCGTTAGGATTGCGTCAGGGGTTGGTCAGACTTTGGTGAGCGGTTACATGGAACATCTGGCCGGAGACCGAAAAAACGAAGAAATCGGTTGGTTGCTTTTGGGTTTCAGGGAAAAAGATAAAGCAATAATATTGGCTGCAATTCCCTCGGGTGAAAGTCGGGATGCGAGTTCTGTGCATGTTAAATTTAACTCTCAGGCTCAGGCAATTGCTGGGAGAATACTTAAAAAACGTGAAAAAAGGCTTGAGGTTCTGGGTCTTTTTCACACTCACCCAGGTAAAATGCGTAGGCCATCCTCGGGAGATTTCCGGGGAGATATTGAATGGGTCAAATCTATCTCTGGCAGGCAGGGAGTTTTCGGAATAGGGACAATCGAAAATGCCCCTGAGATTTATGAAAAATCTCATGTCGCTAATTTTGTTAGTTCCAATGCTTTTGATTGGAATAATTTGAGGTTTTCCTGGTATTCCCTTTTACAAGGGGATACGGATTACAAAAATGTGAAGATTCGCTGGACCCTTGGTCCAGATTTGGCAGATTTTTTAAGCGGCCATTGGTCCATTTTGGAAAAAAATGCCGAGGGGATAGAGAGAATTCTTTCCCAGCAAAACGGCAGCACCTGTGATGTGATTTCTTATCAAGGTGAAAAGGCTTTTTGTCTTTTGGTGCCAACAACTTATCCCAAGGGTGTTATAAGGGCTTTTATTCTTGGGGAAAATGTGAAATACTTTTTTGAGAACAGCGAACAACAGTTTGCCATAGATGTTCAAGAAAATAATGTAGACCGTGGTATTTACCTGGTGCTGGCTGAACTGGGGAAAAAATAATTTGTAAAGGAGATAAAAGCCATGGATTTTAGGCCTTTGAATGATGAAGAACGAAAAAATCTTTACGAAGCATTGCGAAATAATTCCGAATTGGGAAAGCCCATTGGTGTAAATCCCAAGGATACTTCTTTTGTTGCGGGAGAAGCTAAAAACTCGGAACAGGATGTTATAAATGCCATTCGATCAGTTCCCTGTCATTATTAAATTTGATTAAAATCATGGAATACGTTCCGACCCTTCTTAAGAATGAAGCTGCGAAAAAAAGGCTGGTGACGGTAGAGTTTCCGGTCATAGAACAGTACAACAAGGACCGGGATGATATCTACAAGATTACCGTTCAGACGACATCGGATGGTCTTGCCTTAAAATATAAATTGAAACCGGGTCACAATGTTTATGAATTGGTCACCACGCTTTTTGCTGGATATCCATTGGTTCCCCCGGAAACCAGGGTAGTAACCTCACTTGATTATCCATGTCCTCATTTGTTGCCCGGGCAGACTTTGTGTTTGTGGAAACAGGGAAGTAGCAGAAAATCCAGTAAGTGGGATCCAGCAACTTTTACAGTTATTTTTGCGGTGATGGCAGCCTGGCGCTGGTTGGCCTGCTATGAAATATGGAAGCAGACATCAGAATGGCCCCTGCCTGAGGCGAAATAATCATGTTTCATCTGATTCAAGTCGGATTGGGTAGCGGTGGGATGGCTGTTTTAGACATGGTTCTAAAAGATCAACGCATATCAAAATGCACCCTAATCGAGCCTGATGTGTTTAAGCAGCATAATTTGCAAAGGCACCTTTTTGGAATCGATGCTTTGGGTTTTTCTAAGGCCAAAAAGGCTTCTGATTGGGTAAAAAATCGCCGGCCAGATTTGGATTTGCAGGTCTTTTCTTCCACCCTGCAAGAATGTTCCAAAGAGCAAGTTTTTCCCCCTGATTCAAAAGAAATTCCGATCGGGATTTGTGCGGTAGATAATGAGCCCGCTAAATATCACTGGTGTTCCTGGATGAGGGAACAGAATGTTTTCTGGACCCTTGGGGAGGTGCTAAGTGGTGGAATTGGAGGGTTCGTTCATGTGTTTAGTCCTGGCGGCCCATGTTATGGATGTGTTTGCTCCCATTTAAAAAGGGAAGGTCCTATGGATGGACCTGAGGAGAAGAGTGATTACAGCCAGCCGACTTCAGAAAACCCAAAGATGAGAATCAGCGCAACTTTTTCCTCCATCATGCACATAGCCTCCATACATGCAATAAAAACATTGGAAATGTTAGATGGAAATAAAGATCCCCATTCTTTGTTGATGCCCATGAAAAAGCTCGAGGGAGTATTTGAAAAGCCTTGGAGTGCCATCTGTTTGCAAATTCCCAAGAATCTTGATTGTTATTTTTGCAAACAAAATGATGCAAGCAGTCTGGATATCGATGGTGAGCTGGCAAGAAAAATCAGGGAACTTTCAGGCGGGATTTAAACTTGAAGACTTCCTTGATTACATTTGGATTTGAAAGTAAAGGCAGACTGTTGGCCTCAGGGAAAATTCCCTGGTTTGCGAAAATGTTATGGGTTGAATTATCTGTCAGGGTGCCTCCTAATTATCAACACAATCAGGAGGATTTTGTCCTCGATTTGGATTCCGGTAGCAAAATTTTAGGAGGTTTTTTTCCTGTCCAAAATGAAAAAGGAGGATTGAGGGCAAAAGTCCGATTTGAATTTTCCAGCGACATGGTTGCTTTTTCCGGAGATGCCGTTTTTAAAGGG
>JBEGQX010000247.1:0-2671 GCA_041180805.1 Planctomycetota bacterium | reverse complement strand
CCTTCACCCGACCGAGCCATCTCTTATGAAAGAACTTGGAATAACCCTATGTAAAAGCTCCAGGCACTCCGAGGCATTAAAGTGGTTGCAGAAATATCAATCCCGTGTGCCAGAGGCCATGCAAGATGAAAGTTTCAAATCTTTTTTAAAGCTGGCAAGGCAGGAAGAATCTCTAAGGAACTAAGTTATGTCCCAAACAATCAAAGGGTTACTATTGATCGCGCATGGCAGCCGAAACCCGGAAGCCAACGAGGATTTAGTGTTGCTAGGCAGGCAGATGGAGGGGGGCGAATTCCCTGTGGTCGAACCTTCCTATCTCGAGTTGGCTCAACCATCGATCGAAGATGGCGCAAAAAAATGCATCTCAAGGGGCGCAACCGATATAACCATGGTGCCTTATTTCCTCTCCGCAGGTGTGCATGTGAAAACTGATTTGCAGGAAGCCCTCGAAAACCTTGGCAAAGAATACCCCCACGCCCGGTTCAGGCTGACCGCACACCTGGGCAGACATCCGCTACTTTTGGAAATTGTCAAACAGCGTATCGCGGAGGCCGGGCAACTTTAGAAACCCAGCGCTATCTCATAGATTTCCCGGGCATCCAGCACATAATCATTCCGTTCAAAAAGTTTGGAAATGGATGCTCGGTGAACCTTCATCTTCAGGTCGCCCACACCAATTGCGCCAAAACAAATCACACCATCCCGTATGGCGCCTTTGTCCATCACCTCGACACCCTCAATTCCCATGGGTGGAACAGCGTTCAAATCCACAACGGCTTTCAATCCGACAAATTTTCTGCGCACTTCCGCCGGCAGTAAACAGACTCCGGCCGCACCCGTGGCAATCACCACCTCGCAACCTTCCAGCGCTTTTTCCAACTCGGCATTGTTGGCAACTTGCATCGCATGAAGCAGGGCTTTATCAATACCCCGCTTGGCAACTTCCTGTAAAACCGCATCCGCCTTTTCCCTGGTTCTGGAGGAAATGATCACACTTGCCCCAAGGCCGGCCAGCAAAAACGCACACCTTTGCCCAACCGGGCCGGTTCCAGCAAGCAAAAGAACCTTTTTCCCATTCACATCCATCTGCTTGGTGACACTTCGGACAGCCGCGGCAGCAGTGGTATTGGATCCATTGGGATCCAGCATTACGGAAACACGCAATCCAAACTGTGGCACCATGGCTGGCACCAATTGATTGAAGATCGCCTCGCTGGCCTGAACATTGCTGCCACCAACAAATATGGCAGTTCTTTTAAGATCCTTCGGACCACGGGTGAATATGGCACCATGCACCAAATCGCGAACCTGTTCCGGCTTTACCCCGCCATAAGCGAACAATTCATCAGCACCAGAGTCCACCGCCACCACGCGGTCAAACACACTTGGATGCTGATCCGGATCCAATTGCACCAAGATGCTGCGCTTTTCCATGAAATGTACCCTCCACAAATGCTCAAGGGGCCCAAAGGCCCCTTGAGAAAGTAATTACTAAACCAAGAATCGGCTTACTTGGGGGAGAAAGGATGCTTTACAGAATCCTTGCCTGCGGTAATCGCCTCTACCTTGGGTTCGCCCTTCATGGCATTCTTGATTGCCATCTTGGTGGCTTCATAGTTGAACTTGAAAATCTTGTTATCATCCTGGGCTGCCGGGTGAATGAATACACCGCATACGCAAACCATGTTTTCAGCCTGCTGGTTGTTGATAACACCTTCCGCGACGCTGTCAGCAACAGCACGTGCAACGGCAGCCTGTGCGGGCCCAAACATCTGAACAGCCTGCTTCATCCCCTTGATGGTAACTTTGGTAATCATCACGGTGGCTGGTTTGCAGATCATGTTTGGGGCAACAACGGCCAGAAGGCTGGAGTGACCGGCAGACTGATTTGCCAGGGCATTTGCAAAGGCAACGCCAACAGGGCCTTCCTTGGAACCCAAAAGAAGGTCAATATGGGCGATTTCATTACCTTCGCCAACCAATGCTTCACCGATAAACATCGACATGGAAAAACCTCCGAAACTTGTTCAATCACTAGGGTTAACAATCCGACCGTAGGACTATAGTGGCTATTCAAACCAGAATCAAACAGATAATTCCGCTTTTTATTCCAATCATCGCTTTAAGGTTGGCGCCAACAAGGCTGGTTCTTGAAGAATGAGGGGCTTTGAATAAAAAACCTTAAGGCTCTCCCGCTTACAAGTCTTTTAGTAATTCGAGGAATTATCATGTCGAATCCGGGTTCTAAAATAAGCGCCACCAGGCTTCTTGGTCTGGGCCTTACCTGCGGAAAACTTCGGGGTTTACAGCGCATTTCCAACGACAATGGCACCCTTACCATGGTTGCCACCGACCAAAACAGCTCCATGATTACCATGATTCGCGACAGCCTTAAGAAAAAAGGCGTCGATCGCGAACCAACCTATGAAGAAATCGTTGAAGCCAAGATCATCCTGGCAAGCGCCCTTTCCAAGAACGCAAGCGCTGTTCTGGTGGATGGCTACTACGGGGTCTGGAATTCGATTGGCTCCTTCAATATCGGCAAAAATGTGGGTGTTCTGGTACGCGTCGAGCAGTCTGGCGGTCCAAAGAACAAGGTGGGAGCTCCCCTGGGTGGTTTTGAACCGGGCTGGAGCGTGGCCAAGATCAAGAACATCGGTGCGGATGCTGT
>JBEGQX010000246.1:0-8145 GCA_041180805.1 Planctomycetota bacterium | reverse complement strand
CTTTTGCTCTTGAAGGGTGGGAATGCGACCCAGAAAATCCAAGCTGGCTCTGCGAAGAAATTCCATATCATCGGCAATTGCCGCAACAGCAATTCCCTTTGCTTTCTGCTCGACTAAACGATCAACTGCCAAATGCAACGGTTCTGCAGTGGCATTTACAATCATCAATTGAAAGCAGAATAATAAAAATAATTGTTTCATAATACTCATTGTTAAACCCAAACTACCATGCTGGAGGGAAAATTATTTTAAATCCCTTGTGGCTAATTTGGAAGCTTAATTTCACAAAATAGATTTACAAAGGCGCATACTTTTATCATCAATTCAAAATGAAAAATAATATTCCCTATAAAGTAACTTGATTATCCTTGATCAAAGCAAAAAGGTTTTTCATCTGATCTTCGTCTCTCTTTCGGCAAATTTAAGCCTTAAAATGGGAGTACAGATGCCTGCCTTAAAGATAAAGCCAGCAAAGGCTTTCACGTTAATAGAACTTCTAGTCGTAATTGCAATTATAGAGATCTTAATCGGGTTATTATTGCCGGCGGTACAAAAAGTTCGTGAAGCCGCATCCAGAATGCAATGCGGAAACAACCTAAAGCAATTAGCCCTTGCATTCCACAACCATCAATCAGCTAACAATGGTGGACTTTTACTGTCGTATGTTGAAGATCAATGGGCAACTTGGGCCGTATTAATCCTGCCTTTCATCGAACAAGAAAACATGTATAAACAGTGGGATCTACGAAAACGCTATCATGTTCAAATTGCCTCTGCTCGCGACAAAAATATAAGTCAATTTCTATGTCCTAGCAGACGTGGAGCATCCTCCAGCACAAGTACTGGGGGTGATTCACGCACAAATCCCACCTTTGGTCAAATCTCCGGGGCAGTTTCAGACTATGCGGCAAATTCCGGCACAGATATATACAATTTTGACGGAGTCATCGTTCGTTCCAGGGCCCTAAAATCACCAAACACTTATTCCACAACCACAGTAATCTATAATCCCACCGTATCAGACCCCCAAGCGGTTATTGCTACCCAGGAATCTTTCCAACCATCCAGAAAAATAAATGATATTACTGATGGCACTTCTTCTACGATTTTATTTGGTGAAAAGCATATTCAATCGTCAAAAAAACTTGGAGACGAGGGAAGTGTTTTCAATGGTGATTATCAAAACAGTTATCAAAGATACGGGGGATATTCCGGAACTCTAAACCCCGCAACAGGAAAATATACCAATGAATACAACATCGTTTCAGACAAGGATGATGCATACAATGCGAACTTTCGGTTTGGTTCCTGGCATACCGGAGTTTGCAACTTTGCATTCGCTGATGGAAGCATAAGATCCATTAACACTAATCTTGCAGTTATTACCTTCAAAAGACTTTGTGTTCCAGATGATGGGGAAATTCCAGGTGATTACTAGTTTTCGCCGTTTTACTTGCTTGGGAATCCTTTTAATCCTAATCGGCTGTTCGGGTGAGTTAAAAACCTATCCAGTCAAAGGAAAGGTTGTATTCAAAGGTGATGGAAAGCCCTTTCAAGGGAAGATTTATTTTGAATCCACGAAGTCTCCATTTACAAGGTCCATGGCCAATACAAATCCGGATGGGACATTTTCATTAAGCACTGTAAAAGAAGATAGTGGTTCTGTCGAGGGTGAGCAAACAGTACGAGTGGACTTGGATATTCCTGACAGCCCTGATTTTAAAAATCGCTCAAAATATGTTGCAATAAAATATTTGGATTTTTCAACATCCCCTGTAAAGGTTGTCGTAAAACCCAACCAAGAAAATTTCTTCCTTATTGAAATTGAAAAACCCTGATAATTATCAACTATTCTTCCTGGCATGCACAACACGCTGTATCTGGGCCCCATCCGAAATCGTGGCTAACGATTCCAATCCCACCATATTCTTGATTAGGCGGGTAACCGCATCTGCCTGGACAGCACCAACCTCCATGAGTAAATGTCCGCCATTTTTAAGGCTGGCAGGCGCCTGTTTAATAATCTTTGAGATAATATCCAAGCCTTCCGGGCCGCCATCCAAGGCTGACCTTGGTTCATATTTCTTTACACCAACCTCCAGTTCCTCAATTTCCTTTGCGGGAATATAAGGCGGGTTGGAAACGATGGCATCAAAAAGTTCCCTGCCAAGCACCGGCTCCAGCAAACTGCCGCAAACAAATTCAATTCTCGCCTCAAGGTTGTGATTTCGTGCATTAACTCGGGCCACTTCAAGTGCTTTTTCCGAAATATCCACAGCACAAACAGTGACACCTGGCAGATGCCTGGCCAATGCTATGGCAATACATCCAGAACCAGTTCCAATATCCAAAATCTGCTTCCATCCCTCTTTTTTCGCCAACCTTAAGGCCGCATCCACAAGACATTCAGTGTCCGGCCTTGGAATCAATACGTTTTGATTGACCTGAAAATCCAAGCCGAAGAATTCCTTCTTCCCGACCAGGTAAGCGACAGGGCAGCCTTCCGTTCGTTGCTTTACCAATTCCCGAAAGGCATCGCGCAATTGTTGCTCGGGAACCTGATCATGGGAAACGTACAAGTCTATTCGTTTTTTTTTCAAAGCGTGCGCGAGTAGTATTTCCGCATCAAGACGGGGGGAATCGAATTTTTTTTGAGCGAAGTACTTCGCAGTCCAATCGAGAAGTTCGCCAACAGTCCATTTTGTTTCTGGTTGCATGCTGGCCTTTGAATGTCAGGTGGCCTTGGCTTGGGCCAGCCGTGTTTTCCTGTCGTGATCCCGCATTTCCTTCACCAAATCTGCCATGTTTCCGAGCATAATGGCATCTAGCTTATAAAGGTTCAAATTAATGCGGTGGTCGGTGACGCGATTTTGTGGGTAATTATAAGTTCTAATGCGCTCACTTCGATCACCTGAACCGATCTGCTCTTTGCGGGCGGCAGCTCGTTCCTCGTGGGCTTTCTTGCGCATCATCTCAAGTACGCGGCTTCTCAAGATACGCATGGCACGCTCATAGTTTTTATGCTGGCTGCGTTCATCCTGACATTTTACTTCAATACCCGTTGGCTTGTGCACGATACGGACAGCAGATTCAGTCTTGTTCACATGCTGCCCACCGGCACCACCGGCACGCATTCTTTCCCATTCAATGTCTTGATCACGTATCTCCACTTGCACCTCATCGGGTTCAGGCAGCACGGCAACCGTCGCCGCGGAGGTATGAATGCGACCCTGTGTTTCCGTTTTCGGAACCCGCTGAACCCGGTGCCCGCCACTTTCAAACCTCAGGTGCTGGTAAGCATCATCCCCTGTAATGCTAAAAATAACTTCCTTGTATCCACCATGCTCGCCGGCACTGAAGGAAATATCCTCCACCTTCCAACCCAGGTCCCTTGCGTAATGGGAATACATATTGTAAAGGTCACCAGCAAAAATCGCAGCTTCATCGCCACCGGTACCAGCGCGAATTTCCACAATCAGGCTGTCGTAGTTCTCATCGCCGGCAAGCAGAAAATCTTCAAGGGTGGTTTGCAGCTCATCCCGGCGGGATACCATGGTTGCAAGTTCCTGCCTGGCGTACTCCACCATTTCGGAATCTTTTTCCAAGGCCAGCATTTCCTCGGCAACCTTGATATCACCGATAAGCTTTTTGTACTCTTCGTAGGGTTTTACCTGCTTGGCAAGTTTGCCATGCTCCTTGGCGAATTGCGAAAACTTGGCACGATCAGAAACCACCACGGGGTCTGCAAGCAAACCTTCCAGTTCCTGATGCCGTTTCACCATGATTTCGAAGGCATCCATCATGATGCTATTTTCCTGAATTAAAGCTTTCTGGAATTAAAAAACCAGTGCCCCTGCTCCGAACATTTCGCGGAACAGGGGCACTAATAATGTTAACCAAACTACTTGGCAGCGGCTTCGCCAGTTTTCTTTCTCTTGTCCCAGTTTGCAAACTTCTTCTGGAACTTCTCGACGCGGCCCGCAGTGTCAACAAATTTCATCTTACCTGTGAAGAATGGGTGGCAATTGGAACATATTTCCACCATGATGTTCTTCTTGGTGCTACGGGTTACAAACTTGTTACCACAACCGCAAGTAACCGTTGCCTCGGTATATTGGGGGTGAATACTATCCTTCATGTTACTTTCTCCATTGGATGGCAGCGTTAGCTTAATATTCTAGAAATTGTTGGCCCCAAACGACAAGATGGACGCACAAACCCAGTACATGAGCACATTCTTCCCGAGCGCAGATTTGGAATTGGCCCAAAACCTTAAAGGTTTTCATCCTCCTTATCTGCTCGATTTATTCCTGCGCATGGCAACCCATCTTGGGGACAGCAGGTTCTTATTAATCCTTATCTCATTGATATCATTAGGTTTGTGGCGAATCTGCTCAAGGAACATCGCCCTGGCTTTTTGCATTTGCGCTGTAAGTTCCGCGATGGCCTGCGAAGGCATTAAGTACTTGGTTCAGCGCCCAAGGCCTGATATGTCCTTATCCCGGGTGGAAAAATTACCTTCCAGCCCAAGTTTTCCCAGCGGCCATACCATGGTATCCACAACTGTTTTTGGCAGCCTGGCAGTTCTGGGTACTTTCCTGACCCAGCGCAAAACTATCCGGCTAATTCTTACCGCGGTTGGTATTTTCATCCCCATTTTAGTCGGGTTAACAAGGATGTATCTCGGAGTCCATTATCTCAGCGATGTTTTGGGTGGATGGGTGGGTGGGGGCATCTTTGTTTTCGTCCTTCATCTTTGGATTCGAAAAAACTCCAACAAACCAACCGATTCTTACCCACCTTCCTTGGAAGGTTGACAATAAAACCAACCTCTACCAGAATGTTCGCTTGCACCACACATGAAAAACTTTTGACCGGAGAATACTGTGGCAGAATCCATCCGATGTGTTCCTGAAAAATCCATCATCACAGGCTGGGACTTTAGCACCGGGGCGGTCAAATGTCTTGCCTTTGACTTGTCGGGAAAAACGGTGGCTGAAGTTCGCATGCCTACAGACCTATGGACTGCCAATGGCGTGTCAGAATTAAACCTTTTGCAACTTGAAGGCCAGGCGTATGCAAGCACTCGCGCCATCGCCAACAAACTAAGGGAACTTGGAAGATTAAAAGATTGGATCGCCGGGGGCATCAGCGCCACCCATCATACTTCGGGAAGAATTGACAAACATATCCAGCAAGTCCGAAGGGCCATCTGCTGGAACGATCACTCATTGGCAAAATACAACGAAGATGGGTTAAAGCGCCTGGGAGGCCAATCCAAAGCCATCGAATTCACTGGTGGTCCCTGGGCCATCCGCTACAGTCTCAGCCATTTACTTAAAGATGAACAACATCTTCCAATTGCGGAATGGGAACGCACTTGGAAAATTCTCTCTCATGGAAGCCTTTGTGCGGGATATCTGACCGGGGAGTTTTCGAAGACAAGCCCATCCTGTGCAGCATCCACTGGGATTATGGACCTTCGCACCAACCATTGGCGCAAGGAAATGCTCAATGCCATTGAAAACCCCAAGTATCGCGAGTTGGCATGGCATCAACTACCTGAAATCGTGAGTGCGGATGAACCTCTTGGGCAATTGTCCCTAAGCCTTTCCCTGGAGAATGGAATCGCTGCGGCACAACGCCCGTGGATATTCCCCACCTCGGATGATCAACAGGCGGGGTTAGCGGGTGGCGGAGCTTCAGAACCCGGACAGATAGCCATCATCCTTGGTAACTCTGCGGTGGTAAATTCCTCCTCCTCAGGATTTCCATCCGAGGGCAACTTGGATGTGATGAAGCTTAACTGGGGCCCATATCTCTGGATGCGTTGCTATAACAATGGAGCCCAATTCCTGGACAAGGTAGTGGGTGAAAACCCGGATTGGAACGCCTTGGAGCATGGCGCCAGAAATGTTTCCGCCGGTTGCAACGGAACCATGGTTCTTCCATTCACCAGCCCTGAGCCAAGCCTGGGGATTCACCAACCTCGCTGGGAATGGATTGGAAGCGAGCCCAAAACACCCGCTGAAAAATTCCGCGCCTCCCTTGAAGCGCTGGCCTGCCTGGCAACCCTTGGGGTGTTGGCCCACGAAAAAGCCGGCCAAAAAATACAGCGCATCTCGGTTTCAGGGGGTATTGCACGCAGCGAACTAATGTGCGAAATACTTGCCAGCATGCTTAACAAACCACTCATGCGATTGGAATCTTTCGAAGGCCCGGCTTTGGGTGCCGCAACCGCGGCGTTCTCCTCGCTTGAAAAAATGTTACGAGCCAGGGCGGGAATCAAGGAACCTTTCACCATTGCAGATGGCATGGCTTCCATGATTCGGTTCAAAGGCGAAACCAAACCAAACCCGGCATGGGTCGGCCCCTATCAGGAAGTGTTAAAAACATTTCAGGCCAGAATACAATAACAAGTCTTGGTATGGCTAGCGGCAGAACCTAGGCGAGTATTTCCTTAACGATCCGGGCGGGCTTACCAGCGGTAAGTATTTGGGATTGCCCGTTGTGGAAGTACACCAGCTTGGAATGATCCAACCCAAATAGATGCAGAATGGTTGCCTGGAAGTCATTCGGGTTCACCACATTCTCTGCCGCGCGATGGCCAACTTCATCCGTTGCACCATGGGTTATACCCGGCTTAATACCACCGCCCGCAAGCCAGATGGAAAAACCCTGTCCATTATGATCGCGACCCGCAGCATCATTCAAATCGCCCTCAACCACGGGCAACCTTCCGATCTCGCCTCCAAAATGCACCAAAGTGGAATCCAGAAGCCCTCTCTGTTTCAGATCCATCACCAAAGCAGCCGCTGGCTGGTCTGTGCGACGACATATGGATGACAAACCCTTGGTAATGGTGTTGTGGTTATCCCATGGCTGGCCACTAAGGAATAACTGAACAAACCGAACCCCCCTTTCCACCAACCTTCTTGCAATAAGGCAGCGTGTGCCATAAGAGCGGGTTTCGTCTTTGTCTATCCCATAAAGTTTAAGAATATGCCTGGGCTCCTGGGAAATATCAAAGGCATCACGCGCAGAATCCTGCATTGAGGCTGCAAGCTCATAACTTGAAATTCTGCTTTCCAAATCGGCCTCGCCGGGATGAAGCCGGCTGAAATTGCTGTTCAAATCCCTTAGCAAATCCAGGTTTCTCTTCTGGGAAATACCCTGGACATCCCTGGGAGGATCCAGATTCAGAATTCTCGGCTCTCGTGCCCGTAGCACGGTTCCCTGGTAATAAGCAGGCATGAATCCGCTGGACCAGTTGTTGGTTCCATCCACAGGGAGTCCGCCCTCATCGGATAGGACCATGTAAGATGGAAGATTATTTGATTCATTTCCCAGCGCGTAGGTCAGCCAGCTTCCCAAGGTTGGTCTGCCAAGAACACCAGCAATGCCACCATGAAAAAACCGGATGGAAACCTCGTGGCCGTTGTGCCCGGTATGCATGGAACGGATCACGCAAATATCATCTGCAACCATGCCCGTGTGGGGCAAAAGCTCAGAAAGTTCGGTGCCGGATTTTCCATGCTTGTGAAACTTGAAGGGGCTGCCCATCAACTTCTTGTTAGCCCTTCCAACAAAGCTGTAGGTGACATTTCCAGAATATTCCTTGCCGTGGTTTTTCTGAAGGTCTGGCTTGGGGTCAAACAAATCCACATGGGAAGGGCCACCATGCATGAACATGGAGATCATTGCCTTGGCACGGGGCTGAAAATGCGGCTCCCTTGCCACCATGCTCAGGGAATGGTTTTCACCAGGCTTGGACAATCCATCTGCCGCCAGCAAACCTTCCGATCCCAGCAAATCAGCAAGGGCCACCCCACCCACACCACCAGCAAGTCGAAACAAGGATTCTCTTCGTGTGATCATGGTTTATTCCAGATAAATGAATTCATTGGAAGCAAGCAGTTGCTGGCAGAGATCTGTCCAGGTCTTTAGAGTGTCATCCGTGGCCTTGGTTGCCAGGTAGGTTGCCCTTGCATCCTTGAGGAAAACTTTTACGACTTGCATTTCACTTTCAGTGGGTGGGCGCTGATAAACCTTCTGCCAGGCCAAGGTAATTCGATTATTTTCACCCGAAGGAACCTTTGCCAGTATCAGTCTGGCAAGTTGGTTGGCTTCGGATCGGATAAATTC
>JBEGQX010000245.1:0-11725 GCA_041180805.1 Planctomycetota bacterium | reverse complement strand
ACTTTCTAACACAATGTTATTTGAAATATTAAGCCCATCACCAACCATCTGCAGTGATCCAGCACCTGAGAGACCCGGCAAGACCTGAGACTGCTGTCTAACCCAAACATAAGAGCTATTGTTGGAATTTGTGCCTGCAAATCCCAAGGCGCCATTATTTTCAACTTTGAGATTTCCATTACTAATCAACCAGTTACCAACAAAATTTCCATTAACATTACTGGTATCGGCATTGTTTGCTGATACCGAAAGATTCATAGACCCTCTTTTTTCTAGAGTAATTAAATTATTCGCTTGGCCTGTTGCAGAAATAACGCCTGATATTTTCAGGTTGGAATTTGGTGTTCCCCCAATAGCGGCATTGGTTTGCACCACTACATTTCCCTGCCACTCTGCCGAATTAGGATTATCATTCGGCGAAACAACTTGAAAAGCTCCTAATCCTTCAACCCTTGCTCCGCTAGTATTGGTGAGCCCTGAGTTTGAACCTGGATTCTGATCCGGTCCCGTAGCATTTGTGGTACCAGCATTTCCACCATCTTGAATAATTAATTGATAACCAGTGTCAAATACAAGATTTTGCCCGCCATTGGTTTCATCTCCAAGGGTCAAAGCCCCCATATGACTTAGTAGTTGATTTTGTGGTACGAGATTAGATGGAAGCTCTCGCACATAAACATTTTTGGGAACAACAACGCCATTTTGAATATTGTTTGAAACACCCAAACCCAAATTGTTTTGAATATTTAGAGCACCATCAAATATCACTACATCGCCAGAAAATGTGTTCGCCTGGGTAACCTCTACAACACCCATTCCCCATTTTCGTAATCCAGCCGCTCCACTAATCACACCGTTTATCTCTGTAGCACTTCCGAATTCTTGGCCAACGCTGGGGTCCCCATTCGGATTTGCAGGTGTACCAGAAACAGCCCCAGCCACTGCCAAAGCAGTTGCACCATTTCCAGGTCCACTGATTGAAATCAGTGGCAAAGAGCTATAACCAAATCCATTTCCATTTAATGGTATTTGAGTAATTTGACTGTTTGTAATTACGGGAGTTCCTGCAATAGCTCCAACCAGTCCAATGGTCACTGTTGGATTAGTGTAACCTGTTCCAGGATTTGTAATATTTATTGATGTTACCACCCCATTAGTCAAAATTGCTGTTGCGGTTGCCCCTGTTCCAGCAGGGGTTCCTTGGGTAGGATTGTCAGTGATTATTACTACAGGGGAATTTACATAACCACTTCCCCCATTTTGAATTGGAATTTGAGTAATTTGACCATTTGTGACAACAGGTGTGCCAGCAATGGCACCACCAGGCGCTGAAATAGATACAGATGGGGCATAAGTATAACCTGTACCAGGGTTTGTAATTACAATGGCTGTTACGACTCCATTGGTCAAAGTAGCATTTGCAGTCGCACCGGTTCCATCCCCTGTTATGTTAACAGTGGGCGCAATGCCATAACCGCTGCCACCTGTAAGCAAAGGAATTGAAGCAATGCCTCCATCTTGTAAAACTGCCTGACCTGCAAAAGCTGAATTTGGTGCCTGAATTTGTACAACTGGAGGATTTAATGGATCATATCCAGTGCCACCACTAGTTACCTGAATCGAACCAATGCTAAACGTGCCGTCATTACCAAACTGGTCACCTGGCAAGGAAGCTTGGGTGATTTCAGATGGGTTTGTGTTTAATGCTACCGTTCCATTCCATTGATGGGCTCGGCCATATATACCTGACTGGCCCGAAAACTGTCCTAATGGAACACCTACAGGTGTGGTGGAAGAATTAAGAGTTGGCAAAAACCCATCGCCACCATTTAAAATAAGGTTTCGATTTGAAATATTGGTTGTCGAATACGAATCTCCTTGTACATTAGGTTGTCCAGTTGCCTGAATTGAACCAATACCAAATTGGTCACTACTTAAACTTAGTGTACCGTCAAAAACTTCAACATTTGAATTAGTAAATGCACTGCCAAGGCCTTCACTGTCAGAAACTATCACCATACCATCTTGTATCGAAACCAACCCGGTAAATTGATTATTGGATTCAAAAACCAAAATACCCCTTCCCTGTTTTAAAATTTTATTGTTATTCACATCATTAAGTAATGTGTAGTTTCCATCTGTATTATTTGTACTTGTTTCATGAAGATCGGAATCCAGAATAAGCCATCCCCCTTCTTGGGTTACATTAAACACAAATGCTGAACCTTCCGGCAAATTAGGATTCCCTATGTTCATAGGCATATAAATCCAATTCGCATTACTGGGATTTGCCCCTGTTGCAATAGCAGGGTAAATTGGGGAATCGTTACTGAAGTTAATGGTTGAATTAGCTGGCAAACCTGTAGTCAAATAATCTGCCACAATTTGTGTTTGAATATTCAAAGGTATAGCTGGATTATAAGAAATATTTGTAAGGGGATTGTAAGTCGCAGGATCTACATACACGACTTGTCCTGTCCATTGACTAGGCTTGAAATATGGATCCTGAAATACATTTGAACTAGCTGCTGCTCCTGGATAGAAGAATTCTGCACTTACTGTTTCCCCGCCAACAAAATAGTGGGGAGGCGAAATTTTAGAGTTGGTTGGACCAAATTGGGGGTTATCTCTTCCATAAATTGCGTACCCTGTTCCGGATAAAAGAATCTGATCCACATAAATTAAAGGATTAACAAAATTCGCACCTGTAACCTGATCTCTCAAGTACCCAGCAAGATTCCCATTGGAATCTGGCATTAAATCATTTATCACATTCACAAAAATCGGGCCAGGGGGATTTCTTGGAGGTGTGGGCACTGTTGCGTCCAAATCAGTTCTAGTTAAATCCCCAAATACACCATTAATTGGTGTTATTAAACTTGCACTATTGCCATTTATTGTTAAATAAAGTTGTGGAAATACCAATGTATCCCCATTATTTGGTAAAGCTCTTTGACCAAATTGAGCGTTCCAATTATCCCCCAAAGAATTCGTAATTTGGTTTAGACCATTATTTCCTGAAATTGCTGCCATATAAGTACTAAAAGTCGGATCACCATCTGTGCCGTAGGAAAAAGGCGATAAACTTCCATCCGTTCCCACCCCCGCAAGGCTTCCATTCCACACCTTGGTGGCGCATTCAATTCTTTCTTCCAAGTTTTCAATATTTAATTTTTTCGTTACAGCCTTGTTGGATCTCTTAAGGCCAAACAAACGACGAAAAGTTTCCAGTTTCCAATTAAAAATCATGGTCGGCTCCTGCCTGTGGGTGTTCACATCCTGAAACACCATCACTTCAGTTATCGACCAAACGACCAATACGATTTAAACAATCCGATTGATTCTTTAAATCAAGCAAATCCGTCAAATGCGTAGAAACCTAATTATCTGCCCATCTTTTGCAATTTAACTTTGATTATTAAAAATAATTTCTAAAGTTGCTGAATTCGCATCGGGTGCTCAATCCGTTCACCCTGTTGGGTTATTTCCCAAAGTCCAACATTTTTATCTGTTTTAACATTTCCAATGATCAGCATGAATATTTCCGGACTCAAGTGCCCACAAATATCCTTGGAACTAGGAACCGGGGAAGAATTCGGGTGGGAATGATAAATTGCCAGAATTTCCAAATTACTTTGGCGCAAGTCCCGCATTGCTTTGAACATACTTTCCGGCGAAGATTCAAATTCTGAATCACTTTTTAGCAAATTTTCAAGCTTTATCACTTGTTCCACTTTGTATTTTAGCTTGCCAAATTCCAAATATTTTGTGCCAACCAACAACCCGCAACATTCCAAAGGATATTCCTGCTGGGAATGAGATATCACAGCATCCAAATGAAGATTGCCCAGTTCAAACAGAACAGCCATTGACATAAGTTCATTCGTCTCGAAAATAAGAGGATAACCTTTGTTCTTACAAAAGATTAACCGATTTTCAGCTAGGACACATCATGGCGGGAACCCCGGGAAAGCGCGACAGGGTAATTTTGGCCTATTCAGGTGGTTTGGATACCTCCGTGATGGTCCATTGGATTCAAGAAAAATATGACTTGGATGTGGTTACTTTCACCGTGGACTTGGGTCAGGGTGAGGATATCGAGGCTATCCGCCAAAAAGCGCTTAAAACCGGCGCTGTTGAAGCCATAGCGTTGGATGCCCGCAATCTTTTTGTGGACTGCTTTGTATGGCCCGCCCTTATGGCAGGCGCGGTATACGAAGGAAAATATCCTCTTGCCACCGCTTTGGGCCGTCCGCTAATCGCCAAGCTAATGGTCGATGCAGCCCGTGAACATAAAGCCAAGGCTGTTGCCCATGGTTGCACAGGCAAAGGCAACGATCAGGTGCGCTTCGATGTAACATTCCAAACCCTTGCACCTGATTTAAAAATTATTGCTCCCGTTCGCGAATGGCGCATGACCCGCGATGAGGAAATCGCCTTCGCCCGTGAACGAAAAATTCCCGTGGAAATTACGGAAGAAAACCTCTTCAGTATTGATCAAAATATTTGGGGCAGAAGCTGCGAAGCTGGCGTGTTGGAAGATCCGTGGACTGAACCACCATCAGAATCTTTTGCCTGGACAAAAGACGCCGACAAAACCCCCAATCAGCCAACTTATGTCGTTATTGATTTTGAAAGAGGAATACCGGTTGCCTTGGATGGTAAGAAAATGGACGGCGTTCCCCTTATTGAGGCTTTAAACAAAGTCGCAGGCGAGCATGGTGTTGGCAGGATCGACCATGTTGAAAACCGTCTGGTGGGAATCAAGTCTCGTGAAGTTTATGAGGCACCAGCAGGCGTGGTTCTTCATATGGCCCACCGCGAACTGGAATCTCTTACCTTAAGCAAACAAGCCCAACGCTTCAAAGCAATCGTGGCCCAAGAATATGCGGATCTTATTTACAATGGCCAATGGTTCAGTGCCTTCCATCAAGATTTAGCACAGTTTGTGGTTAGCAGCCAAAGGTTTGTTTCCGGTCAAGTGCGGGTAAAACTTTTCAAAGGCAGTGCCACTGTTGCTGGAAGAAAAAGCGAGAACAGCCTGTACAGCAAAAACCTGGCTACTTATGAAAAAGGCGATCAGTTCGACCACGATGCCGCAAAGGGCTTTATTCGGCTTTGGGGCCTCAGCCAACAGACACAGGCTAACCTGCAACTACTTAAAGGTGGCAAGGGTTTCGAACTGCCAGGCGTTCTAACCAACAAAAACCAAGGCAAATAACCAGCCAAATTTAAAACTATGAGCCATGAACCGATGGATGTTGATGAACTTGCGGCATATCTGAAAAGGGATGCCAGGGATGTTCACAAACTTGCATCCAAAGGGTTGATCCCCGGCAGAAAAGTTGCGGGGGAATGGCGCTTTCAAACCTATGAAATCAACCTATGGCTGCAGGGACAGCTTATCGATCACCATGAAGATTCTCTGATTCATTTTGAAAGCCATGCACCCATCGAATGCGAGCATGGCACCCTAATTTCAAAATATCTCGGTGAACCCTGCATAGCTTCCCCCCTGCCCGCTCGAACCAAATCTTCCGTTTTAAGGGAACTTATAAAGCTTGCGGAACAGTCCTGGCAGATTTATGACCCTGACGCCATTCACAAGGCGATTTCTCAAAGAGAGGAAATTGCCAGCACAGCCCTGGCAGGCGGCGTTGCAATTCCACATCCCCATCGACCAATCCCCGGCACTTTGGGTGAAACAGTAATTGCTCTTGGCATTATCCCCGGCGGAATTCCCTTTGGCGCACCTGATAGGAAACTAACCGATGTTTTCTTTCTAGTTTGCCCTACGGATGACAAAACCCATATCCAGTTGCTTGCCCGACTTACCCGACTTTTTTTGACAGAGGGTTTTCTGGAATCCATCCGCGAAGCGAACGATCCGAAACAGATTTGGCAAACCATCCGCAAGCTGGAAATGAAGCTTGGCTAATCCTCTGTAATCACGCCATTTAGATCAGGCTGCAAACATCTGGCTTTAACACCCATGCTTTTCAAAAGTTTCTCCGCTGCGAGATAACCTGATCGAACTGCCCCCTCCATGGTTGCGGGCCACCCCGTTTTTGTGTAATCCCCTGCAAGAAAAAGATTTGGCCAACGAGTCGCCTGCTCAGGTCTAAAATTATCCACCTCAACCGAAGAGGCAAATGTGGCTCTTTTTTCGGTAACAACCTTGATTCTTAACACCTTTGCTGAACCCATGGCAGGGAAAAAGACATTCATTTCAGCAAGAACCTTTGTTTGTATGGCATCATACCCCGATCTAAGAGCATCCGCAGATGCGCTTATTACCACCTGGTAAAAATGCTCACCAAGGCTATTTTTCCCACGATAAAACAACCAATGACTAAGAGTATCCAACATCACCGCATGCGGCAGTTCTGTAATTCTTTTATCAAGCCAAACATGAACACTTGTAATAGGGGACGATTGAAGCCCCAAAACCGTTTCATCAACCTTTTCACCCAAAAGACCCTTCAACCGCTGAAACGGTACTGCTAAAACAACATGATCCGCTTCGAGAATATCACTGTTTTGCAATAAGACACCCGTGGCTTTTTCATCATCAAAAAGCACGGATCTCACTGTGGAACCCAAACGAATAGCAACCCCCAACCCTTCAAGCTGTTGAAACAACCTTGGGCCGAAAAGTTCTCCAAGTGGCAACGATGGTAATTTCAACCGATAGGCTTTTCGGTCAGCAAAAAAAGTATCCACCACAACTTTTCGACAGTACTTAAAACTCGCTTTTTCAATCGGGGTATTCAGGGCACTAATAAGAACCGGTTTCCAAAACCTTTCTATTAAGGTTGGCGTTTGGAAATGCGCCACAAGCCAATCCCCAAATGAAACACTCTCATCACCTCCCTTTAATCGCAGAAGTAAAAAGGCCAGGCCAAGTCGAACTTTATCCGAGTAACTCAGGTAAGTTGCATTAATGAAACTTCTTGCCAAGTGCAAGGGGGCAGGTAAATCATCGGCGTTAAGATGACTGACTTTCCTGTCAGCCGTCATGAAATAAAGGTTTCCTTCATCTTTAAAAAATTGCTCCAGCCCCATCATCCTGCAAAAGTGACTTAAATTTGTGCAACAGCCCATGCTAATATGCTGACAATGATCCACCAGTTCATCGCTTACGGGATCCAAGTAAGAATCAGCCCGCCCCCCGGTTTTCGGTCTGGTTTCCAGCACGGTTACCTGGCATCCGTGCTTGGAAAGCATGGCGCTGGCGGCCAAACCAGCCAAACCACCTCCTACAATCAATACACGAGGACTTTCCTTACCTGGATTACCAACCGATTTTTGCATAAAGGCATCTTGCCAAAAGGGTTAGAAGAACTTATCTTTTCTTATAGATTCTTTGCGTGTTTGCGCCAAGAACTAATTCCCCGATAGCTCAGTTGGTAGAGCGGCGAGCTGTTAACTCGCATGTCCTAGGTTCGAGTCCTAGTCGGGGAGCTAAATTTTTATCAGAATTCTGCAGTTACTATCTAGATTAGGCAAAATGGCCTGAATGAAGTATTTTATACTTTTCAGGCAGTCTTTATGTTTCCTAACATTTAGTTTACATCCTTGGCTACCAAGACTTAGCAAAATGAGCACCTTTGCAAATCGCCTGGGAGAGAACTCCCCAAGCTTTCAGGTGAGGCACCAAAAGAAAGCATCCAGATTTTAAAATGAAAAGCACACACAGAATAAAAACCATAGTCACATTTCTTTTCGTTGTTGTACTTGCACCGCTGGCAAGGCTTCATGCCGATGAGATTATCCTCGCCGGTGGAAATGAAGTTTTCATTGTAAATGCGGCAGAGGCAGCAGCGGGAAAAACGCACAAACTCTGGCGATGGAGTGCCCAAGAAGCAGAGGATGTGCCAGAGGCAGTCCGCCGGGATTTTCACCACATGGATGAATGCAAGTTGGTCGAACATGGCGCAAGGCTGTTGGTGTGTGCATCTAATGGTGGCTGTGCGCTGATTGAAAGATCCACGAAAAAAGTGCTATGGCGTGCAAAATCACGGAATGCTCATTCGCTAGATCTGCTACCTGGAGATCGCGTGGTGGTGGCCAGTTCGCTGGGCGGCGATCATCTTGAGGTCTTCGATTTAAAAGCCACCACAGCGGCGCCAATTTTCAAAACCCCACTGCGTTCGGCACATGGCGTGCTTTGGGATGAGGCACGTAAATGCCTTTGGGCCCTTGGGTATGATGAACTGCGTTGCTACACACTTGCTGATTGGGAAATGTCCACGCCCTCACTCAAGCTAAAAAGCACGCACAAGTTACCAGATGCCGACGGCCATGATTTGCGACCAATTGCAGCCCCTGCGGAACTGATAATCACCACCGGGCATGGTGTATATCTTTTTGATCGCGACAAAATGGAATTTAAACCTCATCCCACGCTTAGGAATCTTGTCAAGGTAAAGTCTGTGGATGTCCATCCGGTAAGTCAAAGAATAGTCCTTAGCACTTGGGGCCCTACACTACAACTCTTTGTTCCAGAAGGAACCATTACTCTCAAAGACGCCCGCCCCTACAAAGCCCGTTGGATACCATGAATCCATAAAACAGGCTCATTTCTACCCAACTGTCGCAATTCTAGAAAAGCTGCCACCAGATGGCCTGCCCCCGAAAAAGTCCACAGTATGTTAAGGTAGTATCAGGAAGGAAAAGGTTAAAACATACAAGGTGGTAAACAATGTCGAAGCGCAAGACCTATAGCCGTGAATACTAGATTGGTGCCATCCAGATGGTAGATCAAAAAGGTATGACAATGCGAGAAGTATCGGAGGCATTATGAATAAACGAAGGAATGCTGTGGAGGTGGCGAAAAACCCGCTGGGCGAAGACGTGGCGGCCTCGCTGGCGCTTGCCGGCAGGCACATCTTTGTTCGCGGCGGCAAGCAACTGTGGTGTGTCGGAAAGTAGCACGGAACTGATGAGCCAACAATTTCCAAGGAGAAATGACATGAGTCGGATCGTTTCATAGTTTTTAGATATTGAGTTTCGAGTGGGTTGCTCTCGTTTACCCCCCCACAGGAAGAGATCCGAAATAGCTATCTGATTGATTGGAAACATGTTACGTCTATCGAATCGGAGAGGATTGTTACGAAGAGTGTTTCACTCGGGGAGCTTTTCTTCTAAAATTTATTAGAAATCCAAATAAAACATTACTAATTTCAGTATTTGGGGTCGTTCTTTAGTTGAATTCAGCTTATAAAACGCCTCCAGCCTAAATTTCTATCCATAAATTCCTTCTTAAAGTTATCATTTAAAATCAATAAATGTGAATCAGAAAGTTCGTTTTAAACTTAACTGCCTCTGATTTTTACAGCGATAAAGAAGGGTCCTCCAAACCCAATGAAAGCATTTGGCAGCTTTCCTTCATACTAAATCAAGCAAGGTCGAACCGGTCCAGGTTCATTACCTTGTTCCATGCCGCCACAAAATCTCTGACGAACCTCTCCCTGCCGTCCGTACTGGCATAAACCTCGGCGTAGGCACGCAGCACCGAGTTCGAGCCAAAGATCAAGTCGTTGCGGGTAGCGGTATATTTCAGCTTGCCGCTTTTACGGTCCCTTCCTTCAAATATTTCAGCATCCACATCTATCGGTTTCCACTCCATGTCCATGTCGAGTAGTTTCACGAAGAAGTCGTTGCTTAGCACGCCCACTTTGTCGGTAAACACGCCGTGACTGCTGCCGGCACCATTCGCGCCTAGCACGCGTAAACCACCGACCAGCGCGGTCATCTCCGGCCCGGTCAGGGTCAACATCTGAGCCCTGTCAATCAGCATGGCTTCGGTCGTTGCACCATCCGTACCCCGTCCATAGTTTCGGAAGCCATCGATCACGGGCTCGAGCACGGCAAAGGATTCCACATCAGTCTGGTCTTGCAAGGCATCTACCCGGCCCGGTTCGAAAGGTACCTCGACATCCACCCCTGCAGCCAGGGCCGCTTGCTCCACGCCAACGCAGCCCGCAAGCACGATCACGTCAGCCAGCGAAGCATTGCCACTCGCATCTTTGATTGCCTCAAGCTTGGCAAGGGTATTAATCACGGGCTTGTTGATTGCCCAGTTCCTCTGTGGCATAAGACGAATGCGGGCGCCATTTGCCCCACCGCGTTTGTCGCTGCCACGGAACGTGGAGGCGGAAGCCCAAGCCAAAGACACCAAATCAGTCACGGTTATACCAGATGCATTAATCCTCGCCTTGAGATCGGCGATAGCCTCTGTAGTGGGCCTGTGGTTGGCCACTGGCAGTGGGTCCTGCCAAATCAGGTCTTCCTTAGGCACCTCAGGGCCTAGATAGCGCGCCTTCGGTCCCATGTCTCGGTGGGTAAGCTTGAACCAAGCGCGGGCAAAGGCATCGGCAAAGGCCTGTGGGTTCTCGATGAAGCGCTTGGAGATCTTGCCGAACTCGGGATCGAAACGCATTGTCAAATCGGTGGTCAGCATAGTGGGCTTATGAAACTTACCCTGCAAATGGGCATCCGGTATGACTTCCGGAGCATTTTTGGCAACCCACTGCTTGGCGCCTGCCGGGGACTTCACCATCTCCCACTCGTACTTGAATAAAATTTCAAGGAAGTCGTTGCTCCATTGTGTAGGCGTTGTTGTCCAGGTCACCTCCAGGCCGCTGGAAATAGTATCTTCACCGTGCCCACTGCCATAATTACTGATCCAGCCCAACCCTTGGGCCTGAATAGGTGCGCCTTCGGGTTCCGGCCCCATATGCGATTCCGGCGCAGCACCATGCGTTTTGCCAAAGGTGTGACCTCCGGCAATAAGTGCGACAATCTCCTCATCATTCATCGCCATGCGGTAGAAGGTAGCACGAATATCCTTGGCTGCCAGCATGTAGTCACCGCTGGCGTTCGGACCTTCAGGGTTCACGTAAATCAGGCCCATATGTGAAGCAGCAAAGGGTCCCGAGATTTCACGCTTTTCGTTGTGGATACGCTTCGGGTCAGCCCCCAACCACTTGATCTCAGGGCCCCAGTTCACGTCCAAGTCTGGTTCCCAGACATCCTCGCGGCCGCCACCAAATCCAAAGGTGCGGAATCCCATGGATTCCAGCGCCACATTCCCAGCCAATATGAAAAGGTCTGCCCAGGAAATCTTTTGGCCATATTTCTGCTTGATCGGCCAGAGAAGGCGACGTGTCTTATCGATGTTGACATTGTCCGGCCAGGAGTTCAGGGGGGCGAATCGCTGCTGACCGCGTCCCCCGCCGCCGCGCCCGTCGATCGTACGATAGGTGCCAGCAGAATGCCAGGCCATGCGGATCATCTGCGGACCGTAATGGCCAAAGTCGGCCGGCCACCAAGACTGCGAATCGGTCATAAGTTTGAGCAGATCAGCCTTAAGGCCATGGTAGTCAAGCTTTTTGAACTCCCTGGCGTAATCAAACTTCACACCCAGCGGGTTTGATTTTTCCGAATGCTGATTTAGTAGATCCAAGCGCAACTGATTGGGCCACCAGTCCTTGTTAGATGTACCGCCACCAGCGGCATGGTGAAACGGGCATTTGCTTACGGATGACATATTTCTATCCTTTTATTCAAAGTTTGTCTTCATACAGCTAAAGGTTTTTACACTGATCAGCCTGCACCCTTTAGTTTTTGAAATGCAGCAAATACTTTTAGGCAGCTTTGAATCAAATCCAAACCTATCAGGTACTTGAGGGCGAATCAATTGCTTGGTATGTAAAAGAGA
>JBEGQX010000244.1:0-2643 GCA_041180805.1 Planctomycetota bacterium | reverse complement strand
CGATTGGTTGGTAAGGTGCCGATAAATTTTGAGAACCAAAACTCATCCCCGGAGCCGAACCTGCGAATACTGGTGGTTGGGGAGGTGGCGTGATTGCATAAGCGGGTTGGGGTTGTTTATTTGGAAGCGGTGTCGGTGGGCTTTGATTCATCTTTTCCGGTGATCTTAGCCTTCCAAATAACTTGTAGCTGCTATTATTTTGCGTTTGGGTTTGTTGGTGATTGCAACCTTGGTTTGCCAAAGCGGTGCATAACAAAGTGATAATGATTTTTTTCATGATTAGGTCGCTCCAAAAATAAATCAATCTTATTGAAGCAGAAGTAATAATATTTCCATTCCGAAATAGTTAACACGCAGGCAAAAGAAGCGCAAAAGATTTACGAATGTAACAATTCTGCGGGTTTTTACGGCATTTGGTAATTCCAGCCAGGGTATGTTTGGCTACTAACAGCGTTTTTTAAATTCTCCTGAGTTAGGTTTCCTATAAGCAGGAGAAAAAAATGGCTGTATCCAAAGATGTAATGAAAAACTTGGAATCCCATATCCAGGGTTTTGGAAATTATCTGAAGGTTGAGAGGTCTGTTTCCCAAAATACCCATAAAAGCTACCTGCGGGATTTAAAAAAATATCACGACTGGGTTATGGGCTTGAAAACTTTTGATCCATATTCCCCTTCTCTTGACCAGTTGCTGGATTTTGTGGAATTTTTAAAAGAAAGTGGTTTGGCCCACTCAAGTATTGCCAGGCACCTAATTTCCCTTAAGAACTTTTTCAGGTTCTTAAGACTTGAGGAAATAAGTGCCAGCCAAACAATCGAATTGCTTGAAGCGCCAGCTCTATGGGCAAGAATTCCTTTTGTTCTTAGTCCTGAATCCGTGAACACCCTTCTGCTTGCGCCAGATTCCATGGATCGATTCTTTCTTAGGGACAGAGCTATTTTAGAATGTCTTTACGCCACAGGTTGCAGGGTAAGCGAAGTGGTGAATCTGGAATTGAAGGATTTACATTTGGATTCAGGTTTTTGCCAATGTACCGGAAAAGGAAGAAAGCAGCGAATAGTGCCATTGGGGTCTCAGGCAATAACCGCAATTAAAACCTATTTGCAAGAGCTTAGGCCTTTGTTGGTAAAAGTGGCTGGCTCAACAGGTGCCTTGTTTGTCAGCAAGACTGGGAAACCTCTGAACAGGATTCTAATCTGGAAGTATGTGAAAAAATACAGCGACAAAGCTGGTTTGGCTGGAAAAATAAGCCCTCACACGTTCAGGCATAGTTTTGCCACCCACCTGCTTGCGGGTGGAGCTGACCTTAGGGCTGTTCAAGATATGCTTGGGCATTCAAATATACGAACAACCCAACTTTACACCCATGTGGATCGTTCAAGATTAAAAATGATTCACTCCCGGTTTCACCCCCGGGGAAAAAAATAAATACTTTTTGTTACTCTGTTGCGATTTCTCAATAAAATCTTATTATCTTGACTAAGTCAGGGCTTACGAACTAAAGATCGTAAGGGACTGATGGATCAGTTCATTTGGATAGGAAGGTAATTTGAGGTCATGGATTTTGATCTTTCAACTTATTATCCGATTTTTATCTACGCAGTCTTTGTCATGGGGTTTGCTATCTCGGCCCTTGTTGTTTCCCATATTTTCAATCCTAGCAAAAAGACTGCTGTAAAGAACATGCCTTATGAATCAGGAATGGATCCTATTGGGGATGCAAAAAAGCACTTTGATGTGAAATTTTACCTTATTGCAATTTTGTTCCTGGTTTTTGATGTTGAACTTCTGTTTTTATACCCTTGGGCGGTTGGCGCCTATTCGGCGAACGGCTCGGTTTTGCCCGCCTCTTTTGTCACGCCGGCATTTATTGAGATACTTCTTTTCATTAGCACCTTGGTGGTTGGTTATATTTATGCATGGAAAGCTGGGGTGTTTCAATGGCGCTAGATTTCCTTAAAGACAATTTTCTTATTTCTAAACTGGATATTCTTGCTAATTGGTGCAGGAAATACAGTTTGTTCCCAATGCCCTTTGCCACGGCCTGTTGTGGAATTGAATTGATGGCAACGGGGTCCAGTCGGCATGATATTGCCCGCTTTGGTGCAGAAGCCATGCGTTTTTCGCCTAGGCAATGTGACCTAATGATTGTTGCGGGCAGAGTTGCCATGAAAATGGTACCTGTAATGCAAAGGATCTGGCAGCAAATGCCGGAGCCAAAATGGTGCATTTCCATGGGGGCTTGTGCATCAAGTGGTGGTGTTTTTGATACCTATGCTGTTGTTCAGGGGATAGATAGATTTATTCCTGTGGATGTTTATGTTCCTGGTTGTCCTCCCAGGCCAGAGCAGCTATTACAGGGAATTATGGATCTACAAGACAAAATTATGAGGACAGGGACCATTTTCGCCACGGAATTTGATAAACGAGAATCTTATGAGGGGCCCCGACCTCTTTACTCTCTAATTCCGCCTGAAAAAAAGATTTTGTCTCCGTCTAACTTTGCGAATGCAACAAGAACCGTTTAGGAAGAGAGATCGCTTTGTCTTTCGCTGAAGTACAGGAAAACTTGAAGGCCAATTTTGAAAGTGTGAACTTTTCGTTCAGCTCTTTCAGGGATAACGACAGGGTTGAACTTTCACCA
>JBEGQX010000243.1:0-10647 GCA_041180805.1 Planctomycetota bacterium | reverse complement strand
TGAAGGCAAATGAAACCCTGGCGCTGATCGATTCCGCTGAGGTGGGAAAAGCAAAATCCGAATTGATGCAGATGTTCGCCTTGAGCCTATTAAGAACACAAACGCTAAGCCGTTTAAGGGCCGCTGGGATCGCGACCCCTGCCGCCACCCTGGAAGAGGCTGAATCCGCTCTGCGGGAATCGCTCATTCGGATGAACGCAGCCAGGCAGGCACTGGTGAACCTTGGCCTCCCGCTGGAAAACATCAACCTGCAATCCACCACGCCCGAGGCACTGGAAAACAAGTTGCACTTTCTGGGAATACCTCTGGAACTCCACCAGCTCATGGACCCAACCAAAACCACCCGCAACCTTTTGCCGGTGATTTCTCCCATGGATGGAACCATCGTTTCGCGGGAAGTGGTTGCAGGCGAGGTGGTGGACACCACGCGCATCCTTTTCGAGGTGGTCAACAACGAATACAAATGGATCACGCTGGATGTCAGGAATGAAGATGCCCGTTTTCTCCACACCGGCCAGAAGGTGTTGTACAACCCCTCCGGTGCGGTGCGGGAAGTGGAATGCAAGATCGACTGGATCAGCACCCAGGCCGACCTGAAGACCCGAACCATCAAGGCGCGTGCCAACCTGGAGGACAAGGGAGGGCTGTTGCGTGCCAACACCTTCGGTAATGCAAGAATCATCCTTCGCGAGGAGCCAAAGGCCCTGTGTGTGCCAAGGGACGCGGTGCAATGGGATGGTTGCTGCCAGGTTGTTTTTGTCAGGGATAAAAACTTCCTGGACCCGAAAGTCCCCAAGCTCTTCCATGTGCGCAAGGTAAGAACCGGAGCCAGGGATGATTCGAAGGTGGAAATTCTGGCCGGGTTGCTGCCCGGCGAACTGGTGGTTCATCAGGGAAGCGGCCTTTTGCTTACCGAGCTGCTGCGTGGAAACCTGGGCGAAGGCTGTGCCTGTCACAGCAAGAAATAAGGGGGTTATCCATGCTGAACTGGATCATAGAGAAAAGTCTGCAACACCGCTGGGTGGTCATCGCCTCCACCAGCATCCTGATCGTTACGGGGTTGCTGGCGCTTAGCCACCTGGATATAGATGCCTTTCCGGACACCACACCGGTTCAGGTTCAAATCAATACCGTGGCCCCTGCCATGGGCCCCGAGGAAATAGAACAGCAAATCACCTTTCCCATAGAGCAAAAGCTGGGGGGTCTGCCCCGCATCAGCCAGTTGAGATCCATCTCCAAGTTTGGCCTGTCCCAGGTGGTGGTGATCTTTGAGGATGGAACCGACATTTATTTTGCCAGGCAAATCGTGAATGAAAGGCTGGGCTCGGTACAGCTTCCCCAGGGCTTGGAGCGACCACGCATGGGTCCGGTTTCCACGGGCCTGGGCGAGGTTTTCCATTACATCGTCACAGGCAAGGGAGACGATATCACCCAACTGCGAACCATACATGACTGGGTGGTAAGGCCACAGCTTCGCACTGTCAAAGGCGTGGCAGAGGTTAATTCCTGGGGTGGTTTTGAAAAACAGTTTCAGGTGAGAATCGACCCAACACGGCTGGCAAAATACGACCTGACCTTTGAGCACATCACACAATCCATAAAGGAAAACAACCAGAATGTGGGCGGGGGGGTGATCGATCAGGGCAGTTCCATGCTGCTGGTTCAGGGGCTTGGCCGAACTGTTTCGCTGGAACAGATTTCCAACATCCAGCTAACAGTCAAGGAGGGCATACCGGTTCTCTTGCGCGATGTAGCGGAAATCACCATCGGGCACGAGGTGCGAAGGGGGGCGGTCACCGCCAACGGCAATGGCGAGGTGGTGCTGGGCCTGGGCTTCATGACCATGGGGGAAAATTCCCACGAGGTCACCTGGAACATGAAGAACGAACTGGAAAAGATCAAAGCCAGAATGCCTGGAAATGTGGCCATTGAAACCGTCTATGACCGCACAGAGCTTGTGGACTATGTGATGGACACCGTTCGTGCCAACCTGTTCGAGGGGGGCCTGCTTGTCATTGCAATCCTCTTTCTGTTTTTGGGAAACCTTCGCGCCGCATGCATCGTGGCGCTGGCCATTCCGCTTTCCATGCTTTTTGCCTTTTCCGGAATGCTGCGCTTCGGCATCTCGGCAAGCCTTCTCAGCCTGGGAGCCATCGATTTCGGCATGGTGGTGGATTCCTCGGTCGTCATGATCGAGAATTGTGTAAGGCACATTTCACGAAACCAGCAAGGGCTGTCCCGCAGGGAAATCATCCGGAATGCCGCTGTCGAGGTTCGCAAGCCGACCCTTTTCGGCGAATTGATCATCCTGATTGTTTACCTTCCAATACTTACCCTGGAGGGAATCGAGGGGAAATTGTTTCGCCCCATGGCCTGGACAGTGATCTTTGCACTGGCTGGTTCCATGGTCCTTTCCATGACGTTGATGCCTGCCTTGGCAAGCCTGGTTCTTCCGCGAAAACTGCCTGAACACGAACCACTTTTCATCCGCATGATCAAGTGGGCCTATGTGCCCCTGTTGAAAGCTTCCATGCGGCACAAGGCAGCGGTAATCGCCTTCGCCCTGATGGTGCTTGTATTTTCGTTCGGCATGGTGGCCCCGCAACTGGGTGCAGAATTTGTTCCGCGACTCTCCGAGGGTGCGATTGCGCTGGGTACCGTGCGGCTTGCAGGCACTAGCCTCGAGGAATCAGTCCGCACCAACACCCGGGTGGAAAAGGCGCTTTTAAAGGCCTTCCCAGATGAGATTCGTCATGTGTGGAGCAGGGTGGGAACCGCCGAGGTTGCCACAGACCCCATGGGAGTGGAATTGACCGATATCTTCATCAGCTTAAAGCCTAGGAATCAATGGACCAGAGCCATCACCCAGGAAAGTCTTTGTGTTCTTATTGAGAAAGAATTGAGAACGATTCCCGGGCTGAAGTTTGCCTTTTCCCAGCCCATTGAAATGAGAATCAACGAAATGCTTGCTGGTACCCGCAGTGACCTTTCCGTGAAACTCTTCGGGGATGATCTTCAGGTTCTCAAAACGAAGGCCGAGGAAATTGAACAGGTGCTTAAGGGCATTCCCGGAGTTGCGGATCTGAATGTGGAACAAGTGACCGGACAACCGGTTCTTCAGGCAAAAATTCTTCAGGATCAGATAGCCCGGTACGGAATTCCCGCAAGGGCGGTGCTCGATGTGGTGGAATCCATCGGATCAAAACCCGTTGGCGAGGTGGTCGATGGGCAATTTCGTTTTCCATTGATACTTCGCCTGCCCGATGCATGGAGAAACAGTCCGGAGTCTGTTGGCTCCATCCAGTTGCCCGCAGCAACGGGAGAGCGTATCCCCCTGTCGCGACTTGTGGATATTCAGGTGGTGGAAGGCCCTTCAACCATCACCAGAGAGTGGGGCCAAAGGCGAATCGTTGTCACCTGCAATATTCGTGGCCGGGATCTTGGTTCATTTGTTGCCGAGGCTCAATCGGCCATCCAGAAAAATGTTTCACTACCTCCCGGAAGATACCATATTTCCTTCGGTGGCCAGTTCGAGCAGCTTCAAAGGGCCAGAACAAGACTTCTAGTGGTGGTTCCCATCGCGCTAATTCTTGTCTTTGTGCTTCTGTACGCCACCTACGGGAATGTGATGGATTCCATAAGGGTGTTTACCGGTGTGCCCTTTGCCTGGGTGGGAGGAATTTTGGCGCTATGGGTAAGGGACATGCCATTTTCGATCTCTGCCGCGATTGGTTTTATCGCACTTTCAGGGGTTGCTGTACTGGATGACATGATCCTAGTTTCTTATGTTCGCCAGCTTTTGAATCGTGGCAGGGACATGGAACAAGCTGTTGAGGAGGCAGCCATCACCAGACTGCGTCCTGTTTTAATGACCACGCTGGTGGCAAGCCTTGGGTTTTTGCCCATGGCATTCAGCACTGGCATGGGCGCCGAGGTACAAAGACCACTGGCGACCGTGGTGATCGGAGGAGTCTTAAGCGCCATGGTCATGTCGATTCTGGTGCTTCGAGTTGTGTTTGTGGTTTTTCGCTGGCCCCAAAAGCCAGCCACCCGACTGGAAGAGTGTTCCAGCCAGGGTGTTTCATCATCCACTCGGCAGGTGGAACCTGTCGGGTAAACAAGGGAGAGTGATTCATGGAACGATTGTTGATACCCAGCCTTTTGCTGGCTTTGGTGGTTGGCGTTATGGGCTGTGGCCAGGAAGCGGCCTCCACCAAGGGGAAAGAAACCCCTAAGCAAGCCCAAGCTGACGATAGCAAGCATTCCGGCTGGTGGTGCGATGAGCATGGCGTGAAGGAAAGCGAATGCAGCATGTGCAGCGCCAAGGTGGCCAAAGCTTTCCAGGACAAGAAGGACTGGTGCGAAAAGCACAGCCGCGCCAAAAGCCAGTGCTTTATTTGTGATCCTTCCCTAAGGGAAAAGTATGCCGCCCAATACAAGGCGAAGTACGGCAAGGAACCGCCTGAACCCACAGACAACATGCCTGAAAAAGATGCCAAGAAAAGCTAAAGCTGTTTCCGCAGGCAGGCAGGTGAAACAACAAAATCACTTGCCTGCCTGCGTCTTGCCATTCAGAATGGTTCTTTTGCCCCTTCTGCGAACCGGAGCGACTTTCCCATGCGATTGTACCTTGCTGCCCTTTGGGCAATTTTTGGCTTTTCCAGTCTTAATGCCCAGACCTATGACCTTGTGATTTACGGTGGCACCTCCGCTGGTATCAGCGCGGCCATTCAGGCGGCGCGCATGGGGAAAACCTCCATCATCATTGAACCTTCCCAGCACCTGGGTGGGCTGACCTCTGGTGGTCTGGGTGCCACGGATACCGGCAGCAAGGCTGTGATCGGGGGCATTTCCAGGGAATTCTACCAGCGCCTTCGAAAGCACTATTCCGACCCCAAGGCCTGGCAGTTCGATACCGCGGAAACTTTCAAGGGCCTTCGAAAGGATGAGGACGCCATCTGGTATTTCGAACCCAAGGTGGCTGAAAAAGTGCTGAATGAAATGCTTGCTGAACACAAGGGGAAGTTTGTGCTGGGTGAAAGGCTGAACCGAGCCCCGGGCAAGGGAGTGAAAAAGACGGGCACAGCCATCACGGAAATAATCATGGAATCTGGAAAAACCTTTGCCGGCAAGATGTTCCTAGATGCCACCTACGAGGGGGATCTTTTTGCCGCCGCCGGTGTTTCCTACCATGTGGGTCGTGAGGCGAACGCGAAGTACAACGAAACGCTGAACGGAATCCAGAAGGCAAAAAATGTGCACAACCACCGCTTTGTGGTGCCGGTGGACCCTTATGTGAAAGCTGGCGACCCAAAGAGTGGCTTATTGCCGGGCATAGAATCAGGCCCGCACCCCGAAGATGGCTCCGAGGATCACCGCATGCAGGCGTTTTGCTTTCGCATGTGCATGTGCCTGGATCCCAAGAACCGGGTTGCATTCCCCAAACCGGAAAACTACAACGAGAAAGATTTTGAACTATTGCTTCGCAACCTGGAGGCGGGTGACCTTCGACTGCCCCTTTCCATCCTGATGATGCCCAATGGCAAAACAGACACCAATAACAATGGCGCCGTCAGCACGGATTTCATCGGTCAAAATTTCACTTTTGCCGATGCCTCTTATTCCGACCGTGAGAAGATTATCAAGGAACACGAGTATTACCAGAAGGGCCTGATGTGGACCCTGGCCAACCACCCGCGCACACCGGAAAAGATTCGCAAAGAGATGGAGAAATGGGGACTGGCAAAGGATGAATTTACGGCGACAGGCAACTGGCCACACCAGATCTATGTGCGTGAAGCCCGCCGCATGCTAAGCGACTATGTGATGAGCGAGCTGGACTGCCGAAAACTGCGCGACACCCCCGAATCCGTTGGCATGGGTTCCTACAACATGGATTCGCACAACTGCATGCGTTATGTCACCAAGGAAGGGAAGGTTCAGAACGAGGGCGATATTCAGGTAAGCCCGGGTGGTCCCTACAAGATCAGTTACAAATCTCTGGTTCCGAAGCGTGACCAGGGTACCAATCTGCTGGTGCCCGTTTGTATTTCCTGTTCGCACATGGCATATGGAAGCATCCGGATGGAACCGGTCTTTTTCATCCTGGGACAGTCAGCGGCAACAGCGGCCTGTTTTGCCATCGATGCGGGTTCCGCTGTGCAGGATGTTCCTTACGAAAAACTGCGTGAACAACTTCTCAAGGACAAACAGGTGCTGGAACACAAATCCGCACCCGCCCTGCCTGCTCTGGAAATCAGCAAGATGCAAGGTGTGGTTGTGGATGATTCAAAAGCAACCAAAACAGGCAATTGGGGGCAAAGCGCCACCATTCCCGGTTTTGTGGGCGAGGGATATTTGCACGATGGCAACATGGATCAGGGGAAAAAATCCCTGCGTTTCGAGACCAGTCTCCCTGAATCCGGCAGCTATGAAATCCGTTTTTACTATAACCACAACGGCAACCGTGCCACCAATGTGCCTGTTACGGTCCACTTTGCGGGTGGTACCAAAACAATCATGGTGAATCAGCGCAAAGCCAACAGCAAGGCGTTTATCTCGCTGGGTAAGTTCGAATTCAACAAGGATAAACCTGCCGTTGTCACTGTTTCCAACGACAAGACGGATGGCCATGTGGTGGCGGACGCCGTGCAGTTTCTGAAAAACTAGCCCTTGGAAAAGTCGCCCCCATGCCCGCATACTTCACCCAACTTTGGACTCGTACGGAGTTCGAATCGCACAAAGCGATTGGGTTTCCATTACTGCAATATGCGGCAAGCAACCAGTTTCGAAATCGGGGGCTGCAAACGGGAGACAGCCTTTTTGTGCTCTCCTGCTTTTCCGGGCAAGTCTGGCTTTTGGGGGAATTGCAGGCAAGCCATGGACCACTCTTCTGGAACCAACTGCAAGCATTGCATTCAGCGCCGGATGAAAGACTGGCTGGTTTGAAAGATCACCTACTTGCGGATGCTTCAACCGCAAAGCCCATGCGTTTTAACCTGACCATTCCCTTGAATCTGGTTCATCAAATACGGTTCACCAATGGTGAATCGCCAAAGATTCGCAAACGTGGGAATTTAACGGAGGCAGATCCACAAACCTTCCGTGGTGTTCGGCAAATTAGCTCTGAAAGTGCCACGCTACTGCGAAAATTGCTGGGCGCGGCACAACCGGCGGCACAGAATGAGTTGGAAAAAATTCGCGCTCTTAGCATTCGCCAGCCTTACGCCGAGAGAATTCTCCGGGGCGAGAAACAATTCGAATACCGGTCCTGGCCGACCAACTACCGTGGCAAGGTATACATCTACGCTGCCAAGACCCCCGTGAACCTGCCCGGGCATCACGATCCTTTGGATCCGCTGACATTACCTCGCGGTGTAATAGTTGGAACCATGGAAATCGTTGATTGCCAAAAAGGAGAAAAGTATTTTGAATGGCGGCTTGCAAACCCGATCCGTCTGGACACACCCCTGAAAACCCAAGCGATGCCCCAGGCTGGATTCTTCCACCCGTTTGGGAGATGAAATTATTTCATTTCCCTCGCAAGTCGAAATCCAGATGTGAATTGATATTTTGCAATCCCTGAGATGTCCATACCTTGGAAAACTTCCAAGACCACTTCGTTGAAGCCAGAACCATAAGTTCCGCGATTTTTTTGTGAAACTACCTTGAGTGATATGGGCTGAATTCCTTTTCCATTTTCTTTGGGTGGTATCATCCTTACTGCATCCCCAGGTTTCAATTGATTTGCCTGGGTCCAATAAGTTGCATAAACAACAAATAGAATTTTATTATCAGGCATATGGTGGAAATAACCTTCCAACCCATCTTTTGCAAGGCGCTCATCAACCTTTTTCTGCTGGTTAGATTTGATTTCTCCGAGGCTATCTTCATCGATTATGTGCATGACGAGACGCTTTTGCTCTTTTGTACACCAAGTGAGATAAAAAAGATCGCCCCGAATTATGGTTTTATTATCAACAAGTTTTCCCTTACTCCATTTTTGGGCATCTGGAGCTAAACAAAATTCGAGAACGGAGCCGTCCAATGGCTTATCACCAGCCATCGCCATAGCCTTGAAGTTTTTCCCATCTTTACTGTCCTCAATGGCGCGATAGATATGGTTGTGACCTTTCATCTGGCAAATCTCATCCTGGTAATGAACAAGGTAACCACGCGGATGATTTTCATCGGCGTTGAAAAAAAGATTTACCCTTTCGCCTTCCAAGAGGTCAGCCGGACTTGTTCCGTAGACAAGATGCCTGTAGGTGGTCATCCATGGAAGAACCCGGGTCTTAATGGGTTCATCAGAAGATTCGCGGGTGACAATGGCTTCCATGCTTTTTGGATCAAAGGATTTCCAAATGTACCAACCCCGGGTAGTGCCGATTCCGCCGGGAAACCCAAATTTGGTCGAATGGACAGGGCTTGCCGCCTCTTCAGGACCAAGGTTAATTTTTCGCTGAACCTTGTTTGAAACACCGGGGTGCCCCTTGAACCCTTTAATACCTACCTTGGCGTGAAATACCCCGTCGGGCGTTCCTGAGGTACAAAAAATTTCATCGTGGTTATTTCCGCCGAATGCAATATTGCTAACCACCGATGCGGGAATTGTCACATGCCCCAACACTTTGCGATCTGGAGAAACAACAATAATTCGACCCTGTTTTGTTTCTGGCCTTTGAAAGTCCGCCACCCAGAGGTTGCCATTTTCATCAAACGCACATCCGTCTCCGCCACTTCCGCCCAAATCATAAAAATCCTCCGGCTTCCCAAAAGCCATTCCCTCTAAAGGAAGTGGATAGCGAAGAATTTTCTTGGACTGCGATTCAATCACATAAAGAAACCTGTTCTGGGGATCCACATCCAGACCATTGGGAAATGCAAGGCCAGAGGCAACCTTGCTAACATTACCTTTTGCATCCAGCATGAAGATGTTGCCCGTGGGCTTTGCCAAAGATGAACCGGCAGGATCAGTCCAGTAGATGTTTCCCCGCGAATCCAAAGTAAGATCATTAAGGCTGTTCAGTGGTTTACCATCAAAACTATCCGCCAGCACAGACAGAATTCCATCGGTTGTGTATTCCAAAATCGCCTTGTACTTATTGTCACAAATCAAAAGATTTCCGTTGGCTTTTAGGATTGTGCCAGCAGGGTTGATATCCAAAAACTTGTCAATCCTGCCTTCCTTGCCAATTCGTAAAAGAGCACCACTGCAAAAAAAGAGTTCTCCTTGTTTCCATGTGGGCCCTTCCGAATAACCCGGAGCCCGGGCATAGTGGACAGCTTTTACATCCTGAAGCTTGGAATAATCCTGACCCATGGATAATAACAAGGGCAAAAGAAGGGTGATGGACATATTCATCATTCGAATGTCCTTCCTTAGTTAAAAGTTGTGCCTGGAACTAAAACAAATTCAAAAGTGGGGAGCCTTCCGCAAGTAGATCATAGGGGCGGTTTTCCTTGTCCCGCGCCTCCAGGTTTTCGATATTCATGAAAAGCTGAAACATTAAAAACCATGAATACTTTTTAAGGTTCCAACTGGATCTGGTAAATCTGTTTTTCATCATCTTTGACGGAAAATGAAAGCCCTGAAGTGCGAACATCGAAATATCTCTCAGGTATATTGGGCAATTTAACCTTGGTTTCAGTGACAACTCTGGGATTCTTCAAAAATGAAAGTTCTTGTGTTGCTTTAGACGGTCCTTTTTCATTTTGTTTGGGAATTTGAAGCATTATTTTACAATTTCCCACAGGAACTTTCATGATTTTATATTTTCCGGATTCATCAATATCTGAAGCACCCAAACCTTTTTCATGCACAAAATAAACTTTGCCACCTGGCAATTTTTGACCCTTGAAAAAAACCTCACCCTGAATTGAGGATGTTTTTATCAATTCTGGTCCAGACCAAATTATTCTGGGTACCCAATACAAACACGCAATAATCGCCAAACAGGCCAATAGGCTTTCTTTACTAACCCATTTGGATTTGGAACGGACAGGTAACAAAGTTGGAGAAACTGTTTTCTTTACTTCGTTTGAAGGTAAATGGCTGCCATTTAATAAGGCTGCAGCAAATGCCTGAGGTGAATTAATTTCAAAGTTGTATTCAGGAATTTGAACCTTGGGCCTGACAGTGGCAGCTTCGACTGGTTTTTCAACAGGTTCAGGAATTATTTCTAGAGAAGGTGCTGCTTCAGGAAATTCCAACTTGGCTTCGACTGCTTTTTTCTTTTTTATACGGATCAACCTTTTTGTTTTAGCCCAACGCTTAGTACCTTTTTTTCGTACTTTGTCTTCGGGTAATAAAAAACCTTCTTTTAAAAGTATTTTTAATTCCCGATTGCCGATCGGTCCGTATACCTCCCCTTTCTTGATGTAATACCATTTTGCCATGATTCCGTTTTAATCCTGAAAGATTTCTTCCCCGGTACGGGTTACCCTTTTTGCCATTTCACGAGATGGAATACTTTCCGGTATAAAAATGACCCTTCCATCCCCCATAAGGAAATTTCCACCGCCAGTATGAAAGCTATAAAATTCGCACATATTAGTTCCATTCATGGTAAATGGGCCACCCAACGATCCATCCTGATTGCAGCCATCAAAATTTGACCAAGGATAATCACCAGCCCAACTCCACGC
>JBEGQX010000242.1:0-12130 GCA_041180805.1 Planctomycetota bacterium | reverse complement strand
CGTTACCAGTGCCCTGTCAAAGCGAATTCCTTCCTTTGCGATTCTGTCGATGTTGGGGGTTTCAACAAGCTTTCTTTTTTCGCCATAGGCGCTGACAGCTTGCCACGCATGATCGTCTGTGAAAATGACAACAATGTTGGGCCTTGCTTGTGAGTATGCAGCAGGGGTTGCCAATATGCTTGTAAGAATCGTTGCAAATGCAATTAGATGAACTTTGATTTTGAAAATAAGCTCTGGCATTCAATCTCTCCATATTCTTTCACGGGTTGTCAGGCCGACGATGCGTTTTCTTCCGAATTATAATTATCAGCAAATTCACCTTCCCATCGTGCCATAACGCAGGTTGCAAGGCAATTGCCAATTAAGTTGACAGTGGTGCGAGCCATGTCCATTAATTCATCCACACCCAAAATTACCGCCACTGCCTCGAGAGGTAAACCAAAAGATGCCAGTGTTCCCGAAAGTATGACAAGCGAAGCCCTAGGAACCGCAGCTACGCCTTTGCTTGTTACCATCAGGGTAAGCATCATGACAAGTTGTTGTTGCCAGGAAAGTTCCACACCTGCCGCTTGTGCTGCAAAGATAGACGCCACCGCCAAATAAAGTGTGGTGCCATCCAAATTAAAGGAATAACCCGTTGGCATAACAAAGGCGACAATCTTTTGGGGAACCCCAATCGAAACCATGGCTTGCATGGCTTTGGGAAGCGCTGCCTCGGAGGACGTGGTGGAAAATGCGATGAGTGCTGGTTCTTTGACCACATTTAGAAATTTCTTCAAGGGTACACGGGCAATCATTGCCACAGGCAGAAGAACAACAAGCATGAAGACAACCAGCGCCACATAAAGCGTAAGTATCAGTTTTCCAAGATTCCACAAAATGCCCAATCCGCTATGCCCCACAGTGACAGCTATAGCTGCGCCGATTCCAATTGGAGCATATTTCATTACCAACCCGGTGAATTTGAACATCACTTCAGACAAAGATTCCAGCCAGCAAATCATGGTTTGCTTATGATTGGAAGCAACCTGAGTGAGGGCTATTGCGAAAAGGATGGACCAGAATACGATTTGCAGAACCTCGTTTTTTGCCATCGCGTCGATAATACTGGGTGGGGCGATATGTTCAATCACTGCGCCAAGTGTTGTTTGTTTGGAAGCGAACTCAGCGCCATCTTTAGCGTTGGCTGTCAAAGCTACACCATCCCCGGGTCTTGTAATGTTTACAGCCGCAAGGCCAATAAACAGTGCCAAAGTCGTTACAATTTCGAAATAAATGATTGATTTAAGGGCAAGTCGGCCGATTTTTCGCAGGTCATCTCCGTGGCCAGCAATTCCAATCACCAAGGTGGAAAATAATAAAGGTGCTATCAGGGATTTGATCATCCTGAGAAAGATTTGAGAGAGAGGTTTTAATTGCTGCGATATGTTCGGAGCCAGATAGCCAACCAATGTTCCAATTATCATGCTGATAAGAATCCAGTGTGTAAGGGAGAGCCTTTTTAGGATTGATAGCATTTTAAATTCTTTCCATGGACACTTTATGTGGATATTAAGCCTGTGCTATTTTTGCTTTCCAGCGATCCAATAATACAGCCAGAAGGATGACGAGTCCCAGAACGATTTTCTGGCTGAATGGGTTGATTCCCATCAGGTTCATGCCATTTTGGATGACTGCGATTACAAAAGCCCCAAGAAGAGTGCCCAATACGTGCCCTTTTCCACCGGAAAGGCTGCATCCACCCACCACCACTGCGGCTATCACACTCAATTCATAACCGGTGCCAAAATTTGGCGAAGCACTTTTTAGCTGGGAAGCCAGGATCACACCACCAAGCCCCGCGAGTGTTCCGCTGGCTAAATAGGTCAAAATGACAACTTTAGTGACATGTATTCCGCTGCGATGGCTGGCCTCGGCGTTTCCGCCGACCGCATAAAGGTACCTGCCAAGAACAGTAATATTCATGATTATTGCAGCCATACCATAAAGCAGAAGCATTAGGATTGCAGAGTTCGGGATGTGAAAAAATTCAGCTCCGCGCCCAAGCCAAACAAAGGAATCAGGGATTTCATAGATGGATTCCCCGTCGGTCATTCTAAAGGCCAATCCATTGGCTATTAACATCATGGCCAGGGTAACAATAAATGCGGGAAGTTTGAATTTGGTAATCAGCAGGCCATTCAAAAGGCCCAAAGCTCCGCAGGAAAAAATGCCTGCCATGGATGAGGCAGTCATTCCCATTAATCTGGCTTCCCTTCCTCCTGCAAACTCTCGGATTAGATATGTGGATATGACCGCTCCAAGCGCAACCAAGCTTCCAACCGACAAATCGATGCCACCGGTTAAAACAACCATTGTCATCCCTATGGCCAAAATGGCGATAACGGATATTTGATTGGTGATGTTTAGAAGGTTTTCCCGCTTTAGGAAGTTGGGCCATTTGTAAGGATTTGGGCTAAGCACCTTAGTGCCAGGAAAACCCATTTCAGCAAGGTTTTGTATCACCAGGTAGCCTGCTGTTTTGGCACTGCATAAGACATAATCCAAAGGCTGCCGGTTTGCCTTGTAACGGTCCAAGGTGTCCCGAATGGTTTTGGGGTCTCCTTTTGCCAAAGTGATGTTTGTATATCCAGATTTCTTCATTTGTTGTTGAAGTAAGCTTGCAAATGTGTCCTCTTCAGGTCCTTGGGCAGAAGCGATTAGAAAATTACTTTGTATAGGTGCTGCATTAAGTTCCTGAAAAACTAATCTGGCGCCATCCAAGCCCAAGGTGGATTGTTCCTCAATGGTGAAAATGCTGAAAAAAACGCAAAGTAAAAAAAGAACTAAAACTAATCCCTGATCGAAAACCAAGTTTCTGATGGGAATTATTCTCATGGAATGCCGGGGAGGTAAAATTATATTATTTTAGTTCCGGGTCTTTAAGCGCATCAGATTTGCGATAAAGGCTGGTTGGAATGAGCATTTCAGGGGGAACCTCTTCACCCTTGGAATATTTTAGAAAAGCCTGAATCATTTCTCTTCCCATGCGATCCGGAAATTGGATTGGATCAGCGTAAATTTTACCTTCCTTGATGGCCTGTTTTCCCTCAGGCTGGCCATCAAATCCAATGATTACAATCTTGTTTTCCTTTTGTGCTTTTTCCAAAGCTGCGCGAGCACCCAATGCGGAAGGATCGTTAATGGCGAAAATCCCCCTGAGGTCTGGGTTGGCTTGCAGGGCGTCCTCTGTGGCCTTGAAGCCCTGGTCTTTCAAACCACCACCATCCAGTTCGGTTGCGATCAAAATTTTAGTTTTTCCCGAGGCATTATGCTTTTCGATCACTTCCTTGAAACCTTGCACCCGCAATCTGCAGGACTCTGCCTGTTTTAAATCAATGATCGCAATCTTCCCACCTTCAGTACCCAAAGCTTCAATCATGGCGGCTGCGGCTTCTTTTCCACCGCCGAAATTATCCGTGGCAATTTGAGAAACGATTTGAATGCCCGGTTCCTTGCATGGAATATCCACTGTAAAAACCGGAATTCCGGCGGCATTCGCTTCTTGGATGGAAGGCACAACTCCCCGGGATTCGCATGGACTTAAAACCAAAGCGCTCACCTTTCGAACCAGGAAGTCTTTGATTTGGTTGGATTGTTTCGCCACATCCCGGTCGGCGCTAAGAACGATGGTTTCATAACCATGCTCTTTGGCCGCTTTGGTTATGTTGTCACCTATCACCCTGAAAAAAGGATTTTCCAGTGTTAGCAGAGAAACGCCAATCACTCCTTTGGAGGTTTTGCTGGTTTGATTCTTTTTTGCATCCGGCGAGGTTCCGCATCCAGTCGAAAAAAATAATACTGCGATTAGAACAAGGCCTGAAACGCGAAGGTTTTTCATGTTTGGCTCCTAATGATGCCAAGTATAAGCATCGGAAGGAGTTTTCTGCATAAAAATGTTCTAATCCCTTGGTTTTTTCCACCCTGTGCAAAGGCCTGTGGAAATGGATTCGGAAAAATGTTTTCTGCATAGTGGCACATATCTTTCATTGCCACCAATCTCCACTTGAGCACCCTGCTGTTCCACTTTGCCATCAGCATTCACCCGAACCACCATGGTGGCTTTTCTTCCACAGCAGCAAATTGTTTTCAGCTCGGAAAGCGTGTCAGCCCATGCCAATAATGCTGCGCTGCCCGAAAAAAGTTCCCCTTGGAAATCTGTTCTAAGACCGTAGCACATGACAGGAATATTGGATTCATCCACAAGTTGTGCAAGTTGCCGAACTTGTTCTTTGGTAAGGAACTGTGCCTCATCCACTAAAATGCAATCAATTTTTGGGCTAGAGGTTTCACAATCCTTCGAAAAATTGGTTTTGTTGTCAAACTTAATTGCGTTGGCAGCGATCCCAATTCTTGAAGATATTTTTCCGTGGGTTTCATTTGTACCCAGGAAAGAGTAAAGCCTGGTTATCATGCCTCTTTCCGAGTAATTGTAGGCGGCTTGCAATAGCAGGGTGGATTTTCCCGCATTCATGGTGGAATAATAAAAGTACAACTTGGCCATCTTTATTCCTGTGAAACATCACTGATTAACAGCAATGATTTTAACGGCTGTTTTTTTGATTTCCATGATCAATTACTGGTTTCATATTCGCTTGCTGGAGATTAATTTTCCAATTTCATGCAAGAAAATGTTAACATTAAGTTTCAATAAGCCTGCCTGGTTTTTGGGATCACCTGATGAAACATCTAATTGTTCGGTTCATGGGATTAGTTTGCCTTGTTTTGGTGGTTTTTGCAAAACTTGGTTTGGTTCGTTCCCAGGCAGAAAGCGTTCATGAAAAGCTCGACAACGAATTTTCCAAAGCTGTTTACCCTTTGTTGTTGGAATATTGCGCCAAGTGTCATTCCGGTAAGTTGGTGGAAGGTGATATTGATCTGGGCGTATTCAAGAATTTAGCCAGCATCAAAAAGGCTCCCAAAGTTTGGCAAAAGGTTTTGGAAGTTCTTGAAACATCCCAGATGCCCCCAAAGGGTGAGAAGCAATTTTCGCAAACTCAAAGCGAAAAAGTCCGTTTGTGGGTGCGTTCATTCCTTAAAAGCGAAGCGCTGGCAAACGCTGGGGACCCTGGAAGAGTGGTGCTGCGCAGGCTGAGTAATGCCGAATATACAAATGTGGTTCGCGATGTTACCGGTGTAAATGGCCTTTCTCCTGCCAGACAATTTCCAGTTGATGGCGCCGCCGGGGAAGGTTTTACCAATGTGGGCGACGGCTTGGTTATGTCTCCAAGTTTGCTTATGAAGTACTTGGACGCCGGAAAAAGTATTGCCGAGCACATGGTGCTATTACCTGATGGAATTCGATTTTCCGAATTTACGAGCCGGCGGGACTGGACCAATGAAATACTTGATCAAATTAGGTCGCTGTATCAGGTCTATACCATTCCCGGTTCATCACCTTCGTTGAAATTGCAGGGGGTGCCGATTGAGCGCAAGGATGCGGGAGTGATTCCCTTGGAAAAATATGTTTCCCAGCTTCTAAAAGAAAAACATGGTCAAAAAATCAATCCATCTGACGGGCTCAGCGAAAGATATCTCCAATTATTACGGTCGGCACTGAACGGGACTAATCCGTCCCCAATTCTGGATCCGATTCGAAAATCTTGGAGAGAGGCCAGTCCGGATGATGCAAACAAATTGGTTCAACAGATTTCCAGGTGGGAACAAAGTTTGTGGAAATTCAATACGGTCGGGCATATCGGAAAAATAGGTGGTCCAAAATCATGGATGGAGGCAGTGGACCCAATCCAGACGAAGTTTGAGGCAAGATTCAAGGTGCCTGTTGGAAAACCGGATGGTTATGTTTCCATGTATCTGATTGCTGATGATGCAGGAGATGGTAATGAAAATGATTTTGTGGTTTGGGAAAATCCAAGATTTGTTGCCCCTGGCAAGAAGGAAGTATCGCTAAAAGATGTTGGATTTCTTGCGGATTATTTGATTTCAAAAAGAGAATCTGAGCTTTTCCGCACTGCGGAATATCTGAGTGCTGTGGATGAGTATGCGACTCAAAAAGATAAGGAAGACTTTGGCAAGATTTTAATGGTGAAGAAACTAGACCCTTCAGTGGGAAAAGCCTGGCTTACTTATCTCGGGTTGGGTTCCACGGGTGCCGTGCGGATTCAAAATCATTTTCCAGTGAAAGGTTCCAAAATTTCAGGTAAAGACAATGTCTTCGCCTGGAATTCTAAAACCCCGGATGGTTTGCCAAGCCTGATAGCAAATGGTACGGATGAACATTTGAGAATTCCGGGTAACCTAAAACCCAGGGGGGTGGTTGTTCACCCTTCACCCAAATTAAATGCTGTTGTTGGCTGGCAAAGTCCTGTTTCTGGAAAAACCAAGGTGTTAGCCAAAGTTGCCCATGCCCATCCCGAGTGCGGCAACGGAGTAACATGGGCAATAGTCCTGAATCAAAACGCCACCAAAAGGGTTTTGGCCAATGGTTTGGCACAAGGGGGTAATCTTCCCTCAATACCTCCGCTGATGGATTTAAATGTTAATCAGGGAGATGTGATCTCGGTGGTAATCGGGCCCAGGGATGGGAACCATTCGTGTGATTTGACAGCCATTGATCTTGAAATATTTTCTGATGGCAAAGTATGGAATCTCTCGAAAGATATTGTGGCAGATCCTCATCAAGGTAATCCGCATCAAGATGGTTTTGGTAACAAGGAAGTTTGGCATTTCTATTCGGAAGCTGTTTCTGGCCAAGAGGAAAATGTCCGGGTTATTCCAAAAGATTCTTTGTTGGAAAAATGGTTGTCATCCAAAAATAAGAATGAAAGGGAAGCCATCGCCGGAAATTTGCAAAAGCTTTTCAAATCCAATGGCCAAAAATTGAATGCACCGGATGCTCAATTATTTGAACAGATTACATCTCTTTCGGGTCCATTGTTCTCTGACCTCTTACATGCCAGGTTTGATTCCAGTTCAATCAAACCCATTGGCAAATGGGGTGTTGTTGATGGCAACTTTGGAAAACATCCCAAGGGGGATTTTAAGGTTGACCAAAAAGATTTGTGTGTCAAAGCACCGATTTTGACAGAAATACGAATTCCTTCGGGATTTCTGGAAGGTTATGAGCTTGTTACTTCAGCGCGTTTGCACGAACAATCGAAAAACCTAGGAAGTGTGCAATTGCATATTCAGTCCAGCCCTGCCGAAATTGGCAAGGGACTGATGCCTGGCAGGCTTTCTGTCAAAAATGCGAATGGTCAATGGACATCCAATAACCAACAAATAGATCAAACCGCACCCGTGATTGTTGGCGAAGGTGGAACCGCACAAAAGCTTATCCATGATGCTTTTGAGGAATTTCGTTCGTTATTCCCAGCGGCGCTTTGTTACTCCAAAATTGTTCCAGTGGATGAGGTGGTAACACTAATGCTTTACCACAGGGAAGATGACTATCTTGCCCGGTTAATGTTAAGTGACACCCAGAGAGCGAAATTAGATCGATTGTGGAAGGAGCTTAGGTTTGTAAGTCAGGATTCATTGGTGCTGGTGGATGCTCTGGAACAAATCATTCAATTTGCAACGCAGGATGCGAATCCAAAGGTGTTTGAACCATTGCGAGAGCCATTCTATGCCCGGGCGAACCAATTCCGAAAAGAAATGCTGGAATCTGAACCTTTTCAGCTTGATGCGGTTATCAAGCTCGCGGGTGGTTTTTGGCGAAGGCCTTTAACAAAACCCGAAGAGGCCGAACTTGTATCTCTCTACCAGCAACTTCGCAAACAGGAATTGTCCCACGAGGCTTCGATTCGATTAGTGCTTGCCCGTGTTTTGGTTTCATCATCATTTCTTTACAAATTAGAAAAGCAATTGCCGGGAACCAAGGCTGCCAGATTAAGTGATTGGGAATTGGCGAACAGGCTGAGTTTCTTTCTTTGGTCTTCCTCGCCAGATGCCCGACTAGCACAGTTGGCTTCGGAAGGAAAATTGCAAGACAGTCAGGTTCTTGTGTCTGAAATGCTGCGATTGATGACCAATGAAAAAATCCGAAGGTTTGCGACGGACTTCTTTTGCCAGTGGCTGCATATCAAAGGCTTTGACGAAATGAATGAAAAAAGCGAATCTCATTTCCCAGCCTTTGCTGGATTGAAATCGCATATGTATGAGGAATCGATCTTATTCTTCCAGGATTTGATTCAGAAAAATGGCACTGTACTGGATGTGATGGATGCCAACTTTACCTATCTGAACGAACCTCTGGCCAAACATTATGGGGTTCCGGGTATCCTTGGTATGCAATGGCGCCGCGTGGATGGAGTAAAACAATACGGCAGGGGTGGAATACTTGCCTTGTCCACAACTTTGGCCACTCAATCTGGAGCTTCCAGGACAAGTCCCATATTACGGGGCAATTGGATTTCCGAGGTTCTCTTGGGGGAGAAACTGCCAAGGCCTCCCAAGGGCGTTCCCCAACTTCCAGAGGACGAGGCCAAGACTTCAGGCCTTACCGTTAGGCAGTTAATTGAGAAACACAGTTCAGATGAAAAATGCGCGGTATGCCATAAACGGATAGATGCATATGGCTTTTCCCTTGAGGGTTTTGATGCCATTGGCAAAAGAAGGGACAGGGACCTGGGCAATCGACCTATTGACGTGAAAGCGAAGACCATGGATGGGGCCGAGTTTGAAGGTTTGGAAGGGCTTCGGGATTATCTTCTATCCAACAGAAAAGATGCGATTGTCAGGCAGTTTTGCAGAAAGCTGCTTGGATACGCCCTGGGCAGAAGTGTTCAGTTGTCCGATGAACCACTTTTGGATGATGTACAGGATGCGTTGATGAAAAACGATTATCGCATGAGTGTTGCTTTTGAAAAAATAGTGACAAGCAAACAGTTTCGTGAAATACGTGGGGCTGATTTTTTCGAGGATAATTAGTCCCCCTTTCAGGGAGTTGACCATGATGAAAAACCAGATGGATCGAAGAACCATATTGCGAGGCCTTGGTGCATCCATTGCCCTTCCCTGGATGGAATCCATGAATGTCTGGGGTGATGATACCACTGGTTCCAAAAAAGCCAGCAAAGCGCCGGTTCGCGTGGCGGTTCTTTTTGCGGGAAATGGTTTCCATGGAAAAGAATGGTGGGCTCGGGGGGAAGGTAAAAATATGGAACTGGGCCAGGTGTTGGCCCCTTTGCATGATTTGCGTGAAAAGGTGGTTTTTGTAAGTGGGCTATTCAATGCCGAGGCCCAGAAAGGTAACATCCACAGTTCGCAGACCGGAAATTTGCTTTCCGGAGCACCCCTGTCCGCGGGGGGTGAAATCAAATCTGGCACAAGCTTTGACCAATTAGTGGCAAACTACACGGGAACGCAAACCAAGGTTCCCAGCCTGGTTCTTGGGTGCGAAGCCGCCAATCCTTCCGTTCACAAAAATTATTCCATGCTTTACAGTTCGCACATTTCATGGAGTTCGCCGACAACTCCCACCCCTTTGGAGCTATATCCGGCGCTCGCATTCGACAGGCTTTTTAAAGATGGTTCCCAAAAAGGTGACAAGAGTGTGTTGGATTCCGTGATTTCTGATGCTAAAGGCCTCCGCTCCAACCTTGGGGTTAATGATCAGCGTAAGTTCGATGAATATCTAGACTCTGTCCGGGATGTTGAGAAAAGAATTGAAAAAGCTGGAAAAAAAGGCGAATTGCAAGGTTGGCGTCCCACATTGGAAAAACCAAATCTTCCCAGACCAAAGGATGGAATACCCCAGGATATTTCCGAGCATATGCGTCTGATGAGTGACTTGGTAGTGCTTGCCTTCCAGACAGATACCACCAGGGTGTGTTCCTTGAAGTTGAATAACGATCATTCCTCATTGCGTTTTCCCCATTTGAAGGTGGATTACATGATCCATCATTTACTTTCGCATTCAGACACACCGGATTGGCTGAAGGTGAACCAGTTTTTCTCAGAGCAGGTCGCCTATATAGCGAAGAAATTAAATGCCATTCAGGAAGGTGAAAGAACCGCATTGGATAATTCCATGATTCTGTTTCTTTCTAGCATGATGACCGGTCATCATAATAATGATCAATTGCCCACAGTGTTGGTTGGCGGTGGAGGTGGAAGGATCCAGGGGGGCAGGGTTCTGAATTATCGAGATAAGACCAACCGTCAGATGTGCCGCCTTTTTCTTTCCATGATGGATAAGATGGATGTCCGGCCTGGTAAATTTGGTGATGCCACGGAACCGCTTTCGGAAATTTAATAATTGGAGAACTTCAATGATTCATGTGATTGCCACTATTGAGTTGAATGCTGGAACGAGAAGTGCCTTTTTGGTTGAATTCAAAAAACTGGTGCCGCTTGTGCAAGCGGAAAATGGTTGCCTGGAGTACGGCCCTGCGGTTGATGCTGAAAACGCTGCACCTGATCAGCCTCCTCCAAGGTCGAATACCGTGGTTGTAATCGAAAAATGGTCGGATTTGGAAGCCCTGGCCGCGCACCGAAATGCACAGCATATGGTGGATTTTCGTCCCAAGGTCAAAGATTATGTCAAATCCATTCAGTTGCAAATTCTTGCTCCTGCGTGATTTGATGATTCCAAGTTTAAATGGAGATTGTTTCATGTTTTTGTTCAGGTCAATAATTACCGCATTAAATGTCAGTTTGTTGCTCACTTTTGTGGTTTTTGCCACTTGTTTAAATGGCGCGGAAGCACTCGTCGCCAAAAGTTTGCAACCTTTTGTGGATTCCAAAGTGTTGGCCGGTGCCGTAACTTTGGTTGCTGACAAGGAAAAAGTTTTAAGTGTGGAAACTGTGGGTTACAGCGATATCAGCAAAAAGGCCCTCATGAAAGAGGATAATCTTTTCTGGATTGCTTCCATGAGCAAACCGATCACTGGTTGTGCCATGATGATTCTTGTGGATGAGGGAAAAGTCAGTCTGGAAGATCCTGTGGAAAAGTTTCTTCCCGAGTTCAAGGGGCAAATGGTTGTGGCGAGTAAAGACTCAAATCAGGTGGTGCTAAAAAAGCCCTCCCATCCGATTACGATCAAAAATATTTTAAATCACACGAGCGGTTTGCCATTCAAGTCTCCTATTGAAAGCCCAACGCTGGATTTGCATCCGCTTGCCACCCGGGTGCAAAGTTACCCAATGATGCCCTTGGATTTTGAACCAGATACCAAATACCAGTATTCCAACTGTGGTATCAACACTGCGGGAAGAATTATCGAAGTTGTTTCAGGTAAGCCTTACGAGGAATTTGTGAAAAGTCGCATCTTTGATCCACTTGGCATGAAAGATACGGCTTCCATTCCAAATGCCGGGCAGATTCGCAGAATCGCCAAATCTTATAAGGGAAATCAGGATAAGTCGGATATTGAGGAAACACAAATAGCTCAACTCAAGTATCCATTGGACGATGTTTCCCGTCAGTCCATGCCTGCCGGTGGTTTCTTTTCCTCGGCCAGGGATGTTGGCCAATTTGCCCGCATGGTACTTAATGGCGGTACCCTGGATGGCAAAAAGATCCTTTCCGAAAAAGCCGTGAAAACCATGACTTCCAAGCAGACTGGCGAATCTATCGCCACCGGTTATGGTGTGGGATTTACTACCAATGGAAAAACCTGTGGCCATGGCGGGGCATACAGCACCAATATGACGATCGATTTTGATAAAGGATTGGTGTTTGTCTTCATGGTTCAAAACGCTGGATGGCGAAATGACGAAGGAAAAAAAGTTCTCCCTGCGTTCATGAGCAGCGCATCCAAATCCTTCGGGAAATAAGAACAATCAACCTTTGAGAAATCAGGGTTTCTGTTCGGTAGGATTGTTTTGCAAAGTGAAAGTGGGCTGTGAACGGGTTTTCATTTTATAGGCCACTTTCAGGGAATCGTTAAAGGATTTGCTTTTGGGCCCAAAAAATATTTGTCGATGCCTTTTGAATACCAATGTCTCTGAATTCTGAATCAGGCAGAATTTTTTGATCACAGCGATCTCCATACGATGATGATTTAGATGCATTTACTGGATTCGGAAAGATTGTTCAAAGCCAATCAAGCTTCTTAATCCAAGGACGCAGTGCCAATAGTCCAAAAATCTCTTTTACATACCAGGCAATTGATTCGCCCTCAAG
>JBEGQX010000241.1:0-4658 GCA_041180805.1 Planctomycetota bacterium | reverse complement strand
CCCGAGTGGTTTTTGACGGATCGGTTGGGTTCGGTCAGGCAGATTGTGGATGCTTCGGGTGCTGTGCTGGACGATATAGGTTATGACAGTTTTGGTGGCATCCTGAGTGAGACCAACCCGGTAGAGGGGGACCGGTTCAAGTTCACCGGGCGGGAGTATTGCCAGGAACTGGGGCTTTATTACTACCGGGCAAGGTGGTATGACCCCGCTGTAGGCAGGTTTATCAGTCAGGACCCTATTGGGTTCCAGGCCGGCGATCCGAACCTTTATCGCTATGTGGGCAATGCCCCAGGGGACGGGACGGATCCGAATGGATTGGCCCCGAAGTTAATCTTGCGTCCAGATGGATCCTCTATTTGGATTAATATACCCGATGGTCAGGATCCAAATAAATTCGTTGAAAAGTTTTATCCAGGCTCCATTATTCACGGATCTCAAGACAAGGAAATACTGAAAAATCCAAATTTAATCCCCTTTTTGCCCCAGCCAAAGGATCCACCAACACAAACCTTCTCCAATAGCCAATTCTGGTCTGCTTCAGACTTTGCTGATATTGTGCTTGGAATTGCTGGATTTTTTTATGAGCCCTTGGATTGGGCATTGACTCTAAATGAAATCAAGAAAGACCCAACCAATTATTGGAACTATTTAGGTTTTATTCCCGGCCTTTCCATCGGAATGGTCAAGGGTTGCAAAAAAATTAAAGGAACAGTTGATAACCTAGAAACTATGGTTCTTGGTTTTCCTTTCAAAGGACCAAATGCGCCTGCGCAAGCGTACAAGCACTTACAAAAGTATCATGGAATTGACCCTACTGTTGCCAGCAATCGACTACACAAAATCAAACAAAAGGCTGGACTTGGGGCCGCTGACGATGTAATTATTGGAAAGACTGGAGATATCTATAATGCAAAGACTGGAGAACGGCTAGGAAGTTTGACTGACAAAACTTTAGGCCAAAAGGATTAACACACATGGTTCCGGAAAGCCCTAACGCCAAATACGACCATATTTATGCGATCATCCGTTTGGAAAGGGATGTTATTACAGGTGAATTACTTGACAGGAATTTGGTGACCATCAAAAAGCTAGTGCGTTCAAGGGAAAATGCAGAACAAGAGGTCGACCGGCTTAATAAACTTAATTCCGACAAAGGCTGTGATTATTACTTTCAAATCACACGATTGGAAAGGGAGCCAAAGGAGCAGATTGAGAAATCGAATTAAGTGGAATTTGGATTGTTGATGTATCAGTTCTTGGCTTTGTGATAGCATGGGCGGGATGGTCTAATGCAACTGGTGCAAGCAAGGGTTACAGTCAAAGATAATGACCACTGAGGAATCCAAGATGGCGCAGGTGGACCTTGCCTACGACAGTGTGGGTCGGCTTGGTTCCTTGACACGCACCGCCAATGGGGATCCATCCACCACCATCAGCACCAATTATGCTTTGGACCTTCTGGATAGAGTGACCTCCATCACGCACCGCAAGGTGGCTGGCGAGGATGTCAGCATTTTGTCAGGGTTCGGCTACAGCTTCGATGCCAATGGCCGGGTTGCCAGTTACTCCGGCCCGGAAGGTTCTCTCAGTTTTGCCCTCGATGCCAATGGCCAGTTGGTGAGCGTGACCGGCGCGCGCGCTGAGAATTATCAGTACGACCCAGTGGGCAACCGCAGCGCCACCATCACCGCCGCGGGCAACCTGCTTTTGAATGATGGCCAGTTCGCCTACACCTATGACCTGGAGGGAAACCGCAAGACGCGGACCCGAATTAGTGATGGCCAGGTGACGGAGTTCTTCTGGGATTACCGCAATCAGTTAACCAAGGCTTTGGTGAAGGATGCCAATGGGGTCCTCTTGAAGGAGTTGCGCTTTACCTACGATGTGGTGAATCGCCGGGTAGGGGTCTGGGTGGATGGGGATGGTGCAGGCCCCGCGGACCCGGATCAGGTCTGGACGGTCTATGATGGTGCCAACCCCTACATGGACTTCGATGGTGAAGGGCAGTTACAGGCAAGGTATCTTTACGGCCCCGGCATCGATGAACTCTTTGCCAGGATCGGGACGGGGGAAGATCCCCAGTGGCACTTGACCGACAGGCTGGGTTCGGTCAGGCAAATTGTGGATGGTGCTGGAACCATTCTGGATGACATCAGCTACGACAGTTTTGGTGGTATCCTGAATGAGTCCAACCCGGCAGCCGGGGACAGGTTCAAATTCACTGGGCGGGAGTATTGCCCGGAGCTGGGGATTTATTATTACCGCGCAAGGTGGTACGACCCCGCTGCGGGCAGGTTCATCAGCCAGGACCCTATTCGATTTCGGGCCGGCGACCCGAATCTGTACCGGTATGTGGGCAATGCCCCGGGCGATGCCACAGACCCGGAAGGCTTGGCAAGAATAACATTCGGGAACGCTGCGGATGGAAGAGTCAGTGTTGGTTACCAGGGAAGCTGGGGACTTTTTTATGGCTCGCAAGAATTAATTGGCAATCTGGATCCCAAATCCAATTTAGTTGAAAGAAATGGAAAATTGGTATCGCTAAATAAATTGGAAAGAATTGCATCGTCTTGGTGGGGATTTAAACCAGACTGGGATGAGTATTTTAAAGAAAATGGATACGATCCCAAATCGGACCCTGTTGGGACCTATTATTTACTGAACATGGCGTTGGGCTTATATCCTGATACATTTATCAATGATTTTTCTACGGGCTTGGGGCAAATTGCGGATTTATATGAAACCACCATGTGGCATTATGCCGGGGCTGGGTTTTCTTGTGGTTCAGGGGGATCGGGCAAGATACCCTCAAAGCCGGTAACAACTTCGGGAAATGCTACTAGAACAACCTAGCCTTGAATCATTTTCGGGCACGGAGCGAGGCACCTCCAAGGCAGCAGTCTTACTCAGACCGTCGTTGAAAGCGCATTAGAGAACGCCGTGCGGCAAACACCAAATGCTGGTTCTCATTGGGGTTGGGTTCAAGTCAATGGACAGTGGATTCAATATCGTGTTCATGTTTTGCCCGATGGCACCTTTAATATCGGCACATATTTTTTTGTTCCCGGAATCTTAAGGAATCGCTAGTTATGAAGACTTCATCATTCCGAGAATTGAAAGTCGAGGAGAGAGCCCTTCTCGAACGCCTTTTATCAACCGATTTTCCTGGAAAAGAGGAATTACTTGTCCAAATCAGGCATTGCCTTGTGAGAGGCATTGATGAGGACGGAAGTTTGGAATTTGATGTACAGACTACAGTTGATGTGCCTAATGTTAAGCGTGGCGTATTGACAGAAGGAGAGTTTTACGATACGGATGGTGGTATTGCACATGTTCTTTTGCATGTTGTGGACGGAAAGGTAAAGGAATTGGAGTTTTACAAGCAAGATGGTTCAACCGTGAGAGGGATACCAGCACCTATGAATGTAGAAGTGTTTGCCCAGAATTAATTATAGAACCATGGAAACTGAATTGTAATGTTTCCACCGAAATGGCACAAAGGTGAGCAAAAGCAAGAAAGGCATACCGGGACATACGGGATCCAACCCGGAGCATGTTGCCCTAACCTTTAAAGGGAGGAATGTTCCCTACCAAACTGTCCTGCCCCGAAAACTGCAGCGCTCTCAAGTTCAACGCAGCGGAATTCGAAAGCTCTTGAAAGACTTTTGGGTTTTCACACCGAAACGATGAAATCGTAAATGACATGGGTGCCGACGGCGATGCCGAAGCCGCGCATCATGTAAATGAAACAGAAATAAAGACCTGCCAAGGCCCGAAAAAGAAACACGCCGGTGTTCAATGGTTCCCCGTAGGTTCCCCAGTGGTGCGCCAGGGCAAACAGCACCGAGGAAATGATAAACGCGGTGGGCACCGAGGGAAAAATCTTTCCGGGCACAATCAGGAACAGCATCTGCAAGGCTAAAAGGCGAAAGAGCGCCTCCTCGTAAATCCCGGCGCCCAGATAGGTTACCCAGGCCAAGGAGATTCCCTGGGAGGGCTCCATCCCGGAACTGAGAAACCCCTTGTTCCAGATCCCCGCCACCAGCCAGAGCGACATACCGAATATGCCGCTTTCCAGAATCATTCCGGTCAGGGTTTCCAAGTTTTCACAGGGCCGGGTCCACCAGCGCAAAAAGCTCTGCATCGCATAGAAAAATAACAGCAGCAGGGGCGGGACCCAATACATGGATATGCCATACTCCTGGAGGAGATTGCGCATCCATCCATCCGCCCCGTTGCGGATTGCCGTGGAACAGGCCACTTCCGAATAATAAACAACCAGCTCGTAGACAAGCACCATGGGAAGCAGGAACAGGAAGTTGGGCCAGGGATGGCGCGTGGATTCCAGATAGGTGGTGTAACGCAGGCCCATCGGACCCGGATCAGGTCTGGACGGTGTTTGATGGTGTCAACCCGTACATGAACTTCGATGGCGAAGGCCAGTTGCAAACCCGTTATCTGCATGGCCCCGGTATCGATGAACTCTTTGCCAGGATCGGTACGGGGGAAGACCCCCAGTGGTTTTTGACGGATCGGTTGGGTTCGGTCAGGCAGATTGTGGATGCTTCGGGCACTGTGCTGGACGATATAGGTTATGACAGTTTTGGCGGCATCCTGAGTGAGTCTAACCCGGCAGAGGGGGACAGGTTCAAATTCAC